>NZ_PITY01000017.1:0-183629 GCF_017577275.1 Thermobifida sp. | reverse complement strand
CCCCGCCCGCCCCCGGACACCCCCCCGCCCCCCCCCCCCCCCAGCCCCCCCCCGCCGGACCACCACCAGCCGCCCCACCCCTTCCCCCAGCCGGGGCCGCCCCCTCCGGACCCCAGCAAGGCCCCGCCGCATGGAATGCCCCCAGCGGCGCCCAGCCGCCTCTTGCGCCTCCGGCGGGACAGGCTGCGGCATCACCGCCGCCCACGGCGCCCTTCCCCCCGCAGCAGCCCACGGAGCAGCCGCTCCAGGGGACCGTGCTGCCCCCAGGGGGGAAGGCACCCGGGGCCGAGGACGCTACCCAGGTCGTTCCTCCGGTCGCTGACGACGCCACCCAGGTGGTGCCCCCGGTGGACGCGGCAGCCACGCAGGCGATGCCGCCCGCAGGAGCCGCGCCCTCGGCTGGGCGGGACGACATCTTCGGCGGTCGGCCCATGTTCCGGGACGAGGTCGCCGCATCGGAGCCGGCGGCCAGCACCGCGGAAATGGACCTGTCCGAGTACGACGACTACGTGGACAGCCAGCGCCGCCGCTTCCCGGCGCGTCCGCTCCTCATCGGCGCTGGATTCGTCGCTCTCCTCCTCGTTGCCGGAGGAGGCGCGTTCCTGCTCGCTTCAGGAGGAGGCGGCTCCGAGTCCGCCGCCCCTTCGCCGGAAGGCGGCTACGACGTCTCGCTCGTCTCCGACGAATCCACCGATCCGGAACCGCTCAAAGCCGGGGAGCTCTTCGCGGAAGAGACCGTCGACATCGACGGGGAAACCTTCAGCCTCCTGCTCACCGACGACACCGACCGGTGCGACACCACCGCGCACGGCGACTACGCCGCGGTGCTCACCGAGCACGACTGCCGCCAAGTGGTACGGGCCACCTACGCGAACGAGGACGGCACCCGCGCTGTCACCGTCGGGGTGGCCGCGATGGCCAACTCCGACGGCGCGCAGGCAGCAGCCGAAGCACAAGACCCCGCAAACACCCTGTGGTTCGCTGGACTAGCCGGCCAGGAAGGCAGCGGGGCCGAGCGGATGGACATCGCCGGCGGCCACGTGGCCAGCGCGGTGTGGGGCCGCTACGTGGTCTTCTCCCTCGCTGCCAACGCAGACGGCCGAACCCCGGAAAACGAAGACCCGGAGCTGGAGAAGATCAGCGCCCACTTCATTGACCTGGCTCTCGCCCCCTTGGGCGAGCGGGCCGTGCAGTAGGCCCTGCAACCACCCTGCCGGGGGTGCCGCGGCCGTGGCACCCCCGGCGCCGCGGCTACTCTGCGGCCCGCTCCAAGACCCGGAACCTGCGGGTCGCCGCGGCCCGTGCGGCCAGCTCCTCATCCGCCGGGTAGCGCACCTCCTCCAACGTGAGGCCGTGCGGCGGCACCACGTGCACCGCCGAATCGCGTACCCCGGCCCGGAGCACTTGAGCAGGCCACTCCGGGGGACGACGGCCGTCCCCCACCGCGAGCAGCGCCCCCACTAGGGCGCGCACCATGTTGTGGCAGAACGCGTCCGCTTGCACCGTGGCCGCGTACACGTGCTCGCTCTCCCGCCGCCACTCCAAACGCTGGAGCTCCCGGACCGTGGACGCTCCCTCCCGTTTCCGGCAGTAGGCGGCGAAGTCGTGTTCGCCCAGCAGGGCGGCCGCAGCCTCGTTCATCCGGTCGACGTCCAAGGGGCGGCGGTGCCACAAGACTTCGTGGCGGCGCAGCGGATCCACCCCGCCCGGGGCATCGCTCACCCGGTAAACGTAGCGGCGGAACAGCGCGGAAAACCGGGCGTCGAACCCCGGGGGTGCCGGGGCTACCGCGGTCACCCGGACGTCAGGAGGCAGCACCCCGGCCAGGCGGCGCAGCAGCCGCTCCCCCTCGGCCTCCCACACGGACGCGGGCACGTCCACGTGGGCCACCTGGCCGCGGGCGTGCACTCCCGCATCCGTGCGGCCCGCCACGGTCAACTGGGGGGTGGGGATCCGCAGCACCCGGGCCAGTGCTGCCTGGAGCTCCCCTTGGACGGTGCGCCTTCCCGGCTGCTCCGCCCACCCGGAGAAGTCCGTGCCGTCATAGGAAATGTCTAACCTCAGCCGGGTCAGAGTCTCGTCCGTCACTGTTCCTGTCTCCGTCCACGACAAATGCCCGGCCCCCTGACGGGAACCGGGCATTCACACCATCACACGAGTGAAGGCTGGGGAGGTTACTTCTCCTCCGCTTCCCCTTCAGCCTGAGAAGCGTCGGCGGCCTCCGCGGTCTGCACCGAGGTGGCGCCCTCCGCGGGCTGCTTGCCGGCCTCAGCGGCGGGTTCCTGGCTCGCCGCTTCCTCGGTCTGCGCCCGCTTGCTGCCCGTCGCCGGCTTGTTCAGGGCTTCCACCAGCTCGATCACGGCCATCGGCGCGTTGTCGCCCTTGCGGTTGCCGATCTTGGTGATCCGCGTGTACCCGCCGTTGCGGTTCTCGTAGCGCGGGCCGATCTCGGTGAACAGCTCGTGCACAACCGCCTTGTCCCGGATCTTGGTCAGGACCTGGCGGCGAGCGTGCAGGTCACCGCGCTTCCCCAGCGTGATCAGCTTCTCCGCGTAGGGGCGCAGACGCTTGGCCTTGGCCTCCGTGGTCTTGATGCGACCGTGCCGGAACAGGGCGGTCGCCAGGTTCGCCAGCATGAGCCGCTCGTGTGCCGGGCCTCCGCCCAGCCGAGGCCCTTTCGTTGGCGTAGGCATGGTGTTCTCCTTTGATGCGGCCGCCCCAGTCCTGAGCTGGACCGGACCAGCCGGGGGTCTGTGGTCTAGTACTGCTCAGTCTCGACGTAGGACTGGTCGTGGTCGGAACCGTACGAACCGGCCGCGCTCCCCGGGTCGAACCCGCCCTGGGCGTCCTTCAGCGCGAGCCCCATGTCGCTCAGCTTCTGCTTGACTTCCTCTATTGACTTCGCACCGAAGTTCCGGATGTCCAGCAGGTCCTGCTCGGTGCGAGCGACGAGCTCGCCGACCGTGTGGATACCCTCGCGCTTGAGGCAGTTGTAGGAGCGGACCGTGAGGTTGAGGTCCTCGATCGGCAGTGCCAGATCCGCGGCCAGCGCAGCGTCCGTGGGAGAGGGACCCATGTCGATGCCTTCGGCGTCGACGTTGAGCTCCCGCGCCAACCCGAACAGCTCCACCAGGGTCTTGCCCGCGCTGGCCACCGCGTCGCGAGGCCGGATGGCCGGCTTGGTCCAGACGTCCAGGATGAGGCGGTCGAAGTCGGTGCGCTGCTCGACACGGGTCGCCTCGACCTTGTAGGTGACCCGCATGACGGGAGAGTAGATGGAGTCAATCGGAATCCGGCCGATCTCCTGCCCCGGCTGCTTGTTCTGGGCGGCGGAGACGTAGCCACGGCCCCGTTCGACCGTCATCTCCATCTCCAGCTTGCCCTTGCTGTTCAGGGTCGCGATGTGCATCTCCGGGTTGTGCACCTCGACCCCGGCAGGCGGAGCGATATCGGCGGCGGTGACCACTCCCGGTCCCTGCTTGCGCAGGTACATCAGTACCGGCTCGTCGTGCTCCGAGCTCACCACGAGACCCTTGAGGTTCAGGATGATCTCGGTAACGTCCTCCTTGACGCCGGGCACGGTGGTGAACTCGTGCTCAACACCCTCGATGCGGATGCTGGTCACGGCAGCACCGGGAATCGACGACAGCAGGGTGCGGCGCAGCGAGTTCCCGATGGTGTAGCCGAAGCCCGGCTCCAGGGGTTCAAGGATGAACTTGGAGCGGAACTCGGAGATCGGCTCTTCGGTCAGGGTGGGACGCTGAGCGATCAGCATGGTCCGTTTCTTCCTATCTCTCCCACGGCCGCCCGCTATATGACGGCCACTGGTCGGCCCCGCGGCCTGCGGGACCATTAACTAGCAACTGCCGGTCCGCCCCTCCGCCCGGTCTTACGCGGCGGAGGCGGCGTATGGAACGCGAATCAGACCCGGCGCCGTTTCGGCGGACGGCAGCCGTTGTGCGGAACCGGGGTGACGTCCTGGATCGAGCCGACCTCGAGCCCGGTCGCCTGCAGCGAACGGATCGCGGTTTCCCGGCCCGAGCCCGGACCCTTGACGAAGACGTCGACCTTGCGCACCCCATGCTCCTGCGCGCGGCGTGCGGCGGCCTCGGCAGCCATCTGCGCGGCGAACGGAGTGGACTTCCGCGACCCCTTGAACCCGACCTGTCCGGCACTGGCCCAGGAGATCACCGCGCCGGTCGGGTCGGTGATGCTCACAATCGTGTTGTTGAAGGTGCTCTTGATGTGCGCGTGCCCGTGGACGACGTTCTTCTTCTCTTTGCGGCGCACCTTGCGCCCGGCGCCCTGACGGCTCTTAGGCGGCATTCCCTACTCCCAAGATCATCGATCCGTTGCTGGCATCGGGCCCGAATGGCGGGGCCCGAACGGACTACTTCCGACCGGCCTTCTTCTTTCCGGCCACGGTCTTCTTCTTGCCCTTGCGGGTCCGTGCGTTGGTCTGCGTGCGCTGGCCGCGGACCGGCAGGCCGCGGCGGTGCCGGATACCCTGGTAGCAGCCGATCTCGATCTTGCGCCGAATGTCGGCCGCAACCTCGCGGCGCAGGTCACCCTCGACCTTGTAGTTGGCGTCGATCCACTCGCGGAGCTTGACCAGCTCCTCTTCGGTCAACTGGTAGACGCGGGTGTCGGGGTTGACCCCGGTGTTGGCCAGAGTCTCGGCCGCGCGGCTCCGGCCGATGCCGTAGACGTATGTAAGAGCGACCTCCACCCTTTTGTCCCGGGGGAGGTCGACGCCGGCGATGCGCGCCATCGGGCGTACTCCTTCTATGTCGCGGAGGTCTTTCCCGTTCCCGTGCCCTCTCGCCGCCCAACGACGAGGCCCCGGCCTCCGACCGGGGGTGGTCCCGGGGCACAATGCTCCGCCGGGATAGGAACGGGATTCTTCACACTGCAATGCCGGCCGACACATGTCGTCACCGGCGAACTGATTCTCCTATGTCAGAAAGCCAGGACTGGATTAACCCTGGCGCTGCTTGTGCCGCGGGTCCTCGCAGATCACCCTGATCTTGCCGTGACGGCGGATCACTCGGCACTTCGCGCAGATTCTCTTAACGCTCGGCTTAACCTTCATCGTCACTCCGGGTTCTGGGTCCACCTGCGTCGACCGCGGAACGGTGGACGCGAGCGGAGAAGCTACTTGTAGCGGTAAACGATGCGCCCGCGCGTGAGATCGTACGGGCTCAGCTCCACAACAACTCGGTCGTCGGGAAGAATACGGATGTAGTGCATCCGCATCTTTCCGCTGATGTGAGCCAGAACCTTATGCCCGTTGTCAAGCTCCACTCGGAACATAGCGTTGGGCAGGGACTCGATAACGGTGCCCTCAATCTCGATGGCGCCGTCTTTCTTAGCCATATCCTCCACGCTTCTGGAATCGGCCCCGTGAACACGGGGGCTACGGGTGCGGATCTCTCCGAGTGTGGAATGATCCGGCGCCCGACCAGGAATTGACCACTGAAATGCAGGTCAACTGCACTATCTTACGTCACGCGGATCGAAGACGCTTCTGCAGGCAGCCTGACCCAACAACCCGAGTGTTGTGCTCTCTCAGTCTACCTGCTCCCGTGAACGTCTTTGTCAGGCCGCTCCGCGCCGCGGTATGCCTGCCGCCCCACTACCCTCGGTGCGTCCGCTGACCCCACACAGTGATGTACACCACGGCCACCGCCCACAGGCCGATCGCCGCGACATACCATACGAGGTCTGCACCGAAGGAGACGAAGGCGGTCAGCGCACCGCCGAAGAGCAGCGTGCTCGCCCCGCCCACCAGCCAGCGCCTGGCCGTACCCGCAGCAACCGGGGCCCGGGTGTGTCGGGTACTCGCCACCAGCCCAGGAAGATCAGCCAAGTCATAGCCGGGCAGGTCCTCGGTGAGCGCGGCCAGTTCGCCCCGGGTCCGCGCCTGGTACGCCTGCGCGATCCGCTCGGCGAGCTCCTCCTCGTCCAAGCGCCCCTGCGCGCAATGTTCCCGGAGGCGTTCGGCGACACGCTCCCGATCCGCGTCGGAAGCCCGGACATGGGGGTTGGACTCCGCCACCACACCTCCTCCGCCGCTCTGTCCTTTTCACGCTACGGTCCGGTGGCAAGGAGGAGCAAAGACCGCGGCTGAAAATTCGTGTGGGCCGCCTGGGAAGGAGGCGGCCCACACGAATTCAGCACTGCTTCAGCACTGCGGTTCAGAAACCGGGATCCGGGAATCCGAGCGAGGCGATCTTCTCCCGGTTCTCCTCTCGGGCGGTGAGCACCAGGGGGCCGTCGGCTGTGATCGCCACCGAGTGCTCGAAGTGCGCCGAGCGGCTCCCATCCCGTGTCACCACGGTCCACCCGTCCTCCAGCAGGTGGACGTGCCGGGTGCCGCGGTTGACCATGGGCTCGATCGCCAGGCACATGCCTTCGACCAGGCGCATTCCCCGGCCGGGCGGCGAGTAGTTGAGCACGTGCGGCTCCATGTGCATCTGGGTGCCGATCCCGTGCCCGCCGTACTCGCGGACGTTTCCGAAGTTGCCGCGCGAAGCGATGTAGGACTCGATGGCATGCCCGATGTCGCCGAGCCGGTTGCCCGGACGCATCTGCGCGATGCCCTGCCACATCGCTTCCTCGCACACCTCCATCACCGTGCGGTCCTCCTCGGTAACCGTCCCCACCGGGACCGTGATGGCGGAGTCGCCGTGCCACCCGTCGAGGATGGCCCCGCAGTCGATGGAGATGATGTCCCCGTCCGCAAGCACCTTGGTGGCCCGCGGAATCCCGTGGACCACCTCTTCATTGACGGAAGCGCAGATCGATCCGGGGAAACCGTGATAGCCCTTGAAGGACGGGATGGCCCCTGCCTCGCGGATGCTCTGCTCGGCAAGGGCGTCCAACTCCAAGGTGCTGATCCCGGGACGCACCGCCTCGCGCAGCAGGTCGAGAGTGCGGGCCACGACTCGCCCCGCAGCCCGCATCTTCTCGATCTCAGCCGGCGACTTCAGTTCGATCCGGTTTCGCCCTTTACGCAACATCAGGCTCTGCTTTTCAGCGCTGTCATGGCCCGCTGGGTGACCTCCTCGATCGGCCCGACTGCGTCGATCTTCTCCAGCAGTCCGCGCTTCTCGTAGAAGGAGACCAGCGGAGCAGTTTGCTCCCGGTAGACGACCAAACGGTGCCGGATCGTCTCCTCGTTGTCGTCGCTGCGGTTGTCGATCCGGGCCCGCTCCGCAAGCCGCCGGATCACTTCCTCCTCGTCAACGACGAGCTCGAGGACAACGTCGAGCTTGACACCCAGATCGGCAAGCATCTCGTCCAGCGTTTCCGCCTGCGCGAGATTGCGCGGAAAGCCGTCCAAGAGGAAGCCTGCACGAGCGTCGTCCTCGGCCAGCCTATCGCGCACCATGGCGTTGGTGATCTCGTCAGGGACGAGGTCGCCACGGTCCATATAGGCCTGGGCCTTCTTACCCAACTCGGTGCCACCGCTGACGTTGGCACGGAAGATGTCTCCGGTGGACACCTTCGGAATCGACAGTTTGGACGCCAAGATCTGGGCCTGGGTGCCTTTTCCGGCCCCTGGAGGTCCCACCAGTACAACGCGCATCTATCGCAGAAAACCCTCGTAGTTCCTCTGCTGGAGGTGACTCTCGATCTGCTTCACCGTGTCCAGCCCGACACCAACCATGATCAGGATGCTGACGCCGCCGAACGGGAAGTTCGCGGCAGCCCCGGAAGTCCCCAGAGCCACCATCGGCAACAGCGCGATCACACCCAGGTACAGCGCACCAGGCGTCGTCAGCCGGGTAAGGACGTAGTCCAGGTACTCGGCGGTCGGACGTCCCGGGCGAATACTCGGGATGAATCCACCGTACTTCTTCATGTTGTCGGCCACTTCAGCGGGGTTGAAAGTAATGGCCACGTAGAAGAAGGCGAAGCCGACAATGAGGAGGAAGAAGGTGGTCAGGTAAACCGGGTGGTTCCCCATCGGGTTGAAGTAGGTGTTGAGGAAGTCCACCACCTTGTTGTCGGTTTCGGCGCCCAGCAGTCCGACCACCAGGGTCGGCAGGTACAGCAGGGACGAGGCGAAGATGACCGGAATCACACCGGCCTGGTTCACCTTCAGCGGGATGTAGGTCGAGCTGCCACCGTACATCCGGCGGCCCACCATGCGCTTGGCGTACTGCACGGGGATACGGCGCTGGGCCTGCTCGATGAAGACCACACCTGTGATAAGCACCACTCCGGCCACGCAGACGAGGGCGAAGACCCACGCGGGGTTCTCGCTCCAGATGCGCATCATGCCGGCGGGGAACTCCGCGATGATCTGGGTGAAGATCAGCAGCGACATGCCGTTGCCGACCCCGCGCTCGGTGATCAGCTCACCGAACCACATGATGACGCAGGTGCCCGCAGTCATCACGAACACGATCATGATCAGGACCGGCAGCTCGTAAGAGGTGTGGAGGAAGGGCATGTACTCTTCGGGTATACAGGCGTTCTGGAAGAGCTGCCCGGTCCGGGCCATCGCGATGACACTGGTGGACTGGAGGACGGCCAGAGCGATCGTCAGGTAACGGGTGTATTGTGTGATCTTGCTCTGCCCGGCCTGGCCTTCCTTCTTCAGTGCTTCAAGCCGCGGCACCACCACCGTGAGCAGGTTGAGGATAATGCTCGCGGTGATGTACGGCATGATGCCCAGCGCGAAGACGGCGAGTTGCAGCAGCGCGCCACCGCTGAACAAGTTGATCAGCGCATAGATATTCGAGGCACCGGTCTCGGCCGTCTGCTGGACACACTTCTCAATAGCGACACTGTCGATCCCCGGGGCGGGGATGACGGCGCCGAGCCTGAAAATCGTCAGGATAAACAGCGTGAACAGCAGTTTGTTACGTAGTTCAGGCGTGCGAAACGCACGGACGAACGCACCTAGCACGTCTCCTCCTGCCAGGCGTCGACGGCGCAGCCGATTCGAGACATCGCGGCCGATCCTGGATCGTCGTAATCATCGGCCCCGACCACAACAGCCGGAGCCTCGTCAAGTCAAGCAGAAGGCACATTAGCAGCCATTGAACAATTGGTGTGGACCACCAAGTTCACAATAAGAACACACTCGGTGGCACACCGTACCAAGAACCCCCCGGAAAAAGGGACAGGGGCGTTCACCGATCTTCCCAATCTCGTGGGCATGATCGATGAGACGCCCCCACACGTCCTCAGGGATGCCCCTAGATCTCGGTGACGCTGCCACCAGCCGCAAGGATCTTCTCCTTGGCAGAGCTGGAGAACGCGTTCGCGCTCACCCGCACCGGAACCGAAATCTCTCCAGTGCCCAGCACCTTGACCGGCTGATTCTTGCGCACCGCACCCTTGGCGACCAGGTCCTCAATGGTGACCTCGCCGCCCTCGGGGTACAGCTTGCTCAGCTTGTCCAGGTTCACCACCTGGTACACGGTCTTGAATTTGGCGTTACTGAAGCCCTTGAGCTTCGGAATCCGGCGGATGAGGGGCATCTGGCCACCCTCGAAACCGGCCGGCACCGTGCTCCGAGCCTTGGTGCCCTTGGTACCGCGGCCGGCGGTCTTACCCTTCGACGCCTCACCGCGGCCCTTGCGGATCTTGGCCTTGTTGGAGCCGGGGGCCGGACGCAGGTGGTGGAGCTTGAGCAACTCGCTCATGAGCTGACCTCCTCGACGGTGACGAGGTGCGCGACAACGTTGATCTGTCCGCGAACCTCGGGGCGGTCGTCGCGGATGACCGACTTACCGATCCGACCGAGGCCGAGGGAGGCAAGCGCGGCGTGCTGCTTCCGGTTACCGCCGATCTTCGACCGGACCTGGGTAATCTTGAGCTTCGCCATCACCTACACCCCCGCCTTGGCTTCCGCGCGAGCGCGCAGCATGGGCGCCGGAACGACATCTTCCAGCGGCAGGCCACGCCGGGCGGCGATCTCTTCGGGACGGCTCAGGCTCTTCAGAGCAGCAACCGTCGCGCGCACAATGTTGATCGGGTTCGACGACCCGAGCGACTTGGTGAGGACGTCGTGGATGCCAGCGCACTCCAGCACGGCACGCACCGGACCACCGGCGATCACACCGGTACCGGGAGCGGCCGGGCGGAGCAGGACCACGCCGGCAGCGTCCTCTCCCTGGACCTGGTGCACGATGGTGCCCCCGATCCGCGGGACCCGGAAAAAGTTCTTCTTCGCTTCCTCAACACCCTTGGCGATCGCCGCGGGCACTTCCTTCGCCTTGCCGTAGCCGACGCCGACCATGCCGTTGCCGTCGCCGACCACGACCAGAGCGGTGAAGCTGAACCGGCGTCCACCCTTGACGACCTTGGCGACCCGGTTGATCTTCACAACCCGCTCGATGTAGGAGACGCCCTTGTCAGCGGAACCGCCGCGGCGATCGTCACGGCCGGAACGCCGCTCGCCACCGGCGCCGCGCCGCGGAGCTGCAGCCATCAGTGGTTCCTCTTCCCGTCGTTGAAACTGCGGTTGTCAGGAGTCATCACTAGAACTCCAGGCCGCCTTCGCGCGCGCCGTTAGCCAGCGCCGCGACACGGCCGTGGTAGCGGTAGCCGGCCCTGTCGAAAACGACAGCGGTGATCCCGGCGGCTTTCGCACGCTCGGCGAGCACCTTGCCCACCAGGTGCGACTTCTCGGTTTTCCTGCCCTCCTCGCCGCGGATGGAGGCCTCCAGGGTGGAGGCGGACACCAGGGTGTGCCCCTTGGTGTCGTCCACAATCTGCGCGACGATGTGCTTGAGCGAACGGGTGACGACCAGACGCGGACGCTCCGGCGTGCCCCGAACCTTCTTGCGGACCCGCATGTGGCGGCGCGCCCGGGCGGCCGCACGGGGGGAAACGCCCCTGCGGGTAAGCGACGACCTCTTCGCCATGCTTACTTACCAGCCTTTCCGGCCTTGCGGCGGATTCTCTCGCCCTGGTAGCGGATGCCCTTCGCCTTGTAGGGGTCGGGCTTGCGCAGGCTGCGGATGTCCGCGGCCACCTGGCCCACCTTCTGCTTGTCGATTCCCTCGACGTGCAGCAGGGTCGGCTTCTCCACCCGGAACGTGATGCCCTCCGGAGGTTCCACGACGATGGGGTGGCTGTAGCCCAGAGAGAACTCCAGGTTCCGGCCCTTGGCCTGGACGCGGTAGCCCACACCCGAGATCTCGAGGGTCTTGGTGTACCCCTTGGAGGTGCCCTCGATCAGGTTGGCAATCAACGAGCGGGTAAGCCCGTGCAAGGAACGGGTCTGCGGTCGATCGTCCGCACGCGATACCTTTACCTGGCCGTCTTCCAGGGTAACGGTGATCGACGGCGGGACAGTGTGCTTGAGTTCGCCCTTCGGCCCCTTGACTTTGACGTCTTTACCGTCGATGGTGACTTCGACGCCCTTGGGGACCGAGATCGGCTGTCGGCCAATACGCGACATGCTGAAATCTCTCCCTGTTACCAGACGTAAGCGAGGACTTCGCCGCCCACGCCGTTCTTCTTGGCCTCTTTGTCCGTCATCAGGCCGCTGGACGTCGAAATAATGGCCACGCCAAGTCCGCCGAGGACACGCGGAAGGTTGTCCTTCTTCGCGTACACCCGCAGACCAGGCTTGGACACACGACGGAGCCCGGCGATAGCACGCTCACGGGTGGGCCCGTACTTGAGAGTCACCACCAGGTTCTTGCCGACGCGGGCGTCTTCGACACGCCAGCCCTGGATGTAGCCCTCCTTCTGGAGGATCTCGGCGATGTGCGCCTTAATCTTCGAATACGGCATCGCCACGGTCTCGTGGTATGCCGCGTTCGCGTTACGCAGACGTGTGAGCATGTCTGCGATTGGGTCGGTCATCGTCATGGCCGATTGGCCCTTTCCTCGCTGCGGTTTCCCCGGAAACGGAACTCTCCCCCGAGCCCGCGTCCCGATTTATTCGGGTTGTCCGAGGACCTGCCGCGTGGTCATGGACATCGGGCGGGTGGGTGTTCCGCGTGATGTCCGGTCGGTCGTGAACACAATGATGAGCGGCGGGCACACGCCCCACCGCATACCTGCCGGGGCCGGCCGGACCGGCCGACCCGACGAGTCTGCTTGCTACCAGCTGGCCTTGGTGACGCCCGGCAGCTCGCCCCGGTGCGCCATCTCGCGGAAGCAGATCCGGCACAGGCCGAACTTCCGGAAGACAGCGCGCGGGCGGCCACACCGCGAGCATCGAGTATACGCACGAACCCGGAACTTGGGCTTCCGGTTCGCCTTGGCGATCAGCGCCTTCTTGGCCATCCCTACTCCCCTAGTCTTCCTTGAAAGGGAATCCGAGCCGCCGCAGCAGGCTCCGCCCTTCCTCGTCGGTGGCCGCCGTGGTGACGATCGTGATGTCCATGCCGCGCTGCCGGTCGACCTTGTCCGGGTCGATCTCGTGGAACATCACCTGTTCGGTGAGACCGAAGGTGTAGTTCCCGTTCCCGTCGAACTGCTTGGCCGACAGGCCGCGGAAGTCACGGATGCGCGGAAGCGCTAGGGTGAGCAGCCGGTCCAGGAACTCCCACATCCGGTCGCCGCGCAGCGTCACACTGGCTCCGATGGGCTGACCCTGCCGCAGCTTGAACTGCGCGATGGACTTCTTGGCCCGGTTGATCTTGGGCTTCTGTCCCGTGATCGCGGACAGGTCAGCGATCGCACCCTGGATGAGCTTGGCGTCCCGGGCCGCGTCGCCGACACCCATGTTGACCACGATCTTGGTCAGCCCAGGCACCTGCATGATGTTCGTGTAGCCGAACTCTTCACGCAGGGCCGGGATGATCTCCTCGCGGTACTTCTGCTTCAGCCGCGGAATGGGCGGAGCGTCGATCTCGTTCGTGACCGTCATCAGATTTCCTTACCGGTACGGCGGGAGATCCGAACCTTGGTTCCGTCCTCCTTGAAGCGGTAGCCGACCCGGGTAGGACGGCCGTCCTCAAGGAGCGCGACGTTGCTCACGTGGATCGGCGCTTCGAGGGTGACAACCTCACCCTGCTGGCCACCCGCCTGGTTCGCCTTCTTGTGCTTCTTAATGAGGTTGACGCCCTCGACGATGACTCGCTGCTCCTTGGGAAGGGCCTTCTTGACCTTCCCCGTGGCACCCTTGTCCTTACCAGCGATGACGATAACCTCGTCGCCCTTCTTGATCTTCATCGCCTAGAGCACCTCCGGCGCCAGCGAAATGATGCGCATGAACTTCTTGTCTCGCAGTTCACGGCCGACCGGGCCGAAAATACGGGTGCCCCGCGGGTCCCCACCGTCCTTGATGAGCACGGCGGCGTTCTCATCGAAGCGGATGTAGGAGCCGTCGGGCCGACGGCGTTCCTTCGTGGTGCGCACGACAACGGCTTTGACGATGTCGCCCTTCTTGACCCCCGCGCCGGGCAGGGCGTCCTTGACGGTCGCCACAATCGTGTCACCGATGCTCGCGTACCGCCTGCCCGAGCCGCCAAGGACACGGATGGTCAGCAGCTCCTTCGCACCCGTGTTGTCGGCGACCTTGAGTCGCGACTCCTGCTGAATCACGTCTGCTCCTGATATGTGCGCGCGGGCTCATCACCCGCGCTCGCTAGCTGGTCCGCCCCGCCGCGGTGACCGGTCTCCACCAACCGATCACCGCGGCGGGTCAGAGATCGCAGCGGCGATCCCTTACTTGGCCTTCTCCAGGATCTCCACGACGCGCCAGCGCTTAGTCGCAGACAACGGCCGGGTCTCCATCAGACGCACCCGGTCGCCAACACCGGCGATGTTCGCTTCGTCGTGGGCCTTGTACTTGGTGGTGCGGCGGATGATCTTGCCGTACAGCGGGTGCTTGAAGCGGTTCTCCACCGCCACGACCACCGTCTTGTCCATCTTGTCGCTGACGACGTAACCCTCGCGGACCTTGCGGTGGTTACGTTCCTGTGCCGTGGTCTTCTCACTCATTCGGCTGCTTCCTTCGCCTTGTCAGCCGACTCCTCGGCAGCCAGCGGCATGATGCCCAACTCGTGTTCGCGCAGCACCGTGTAGATCCGCGCAATCTCACGCTTGACAATCCGCAAGCGACTGTTGTTGTCCAGCTGCCCAGTAGCGGCCTGAAAACGGAGGTTGAACAGCTCTTCCTTCGCCTCCTTGAGCTTCTCGGTCAGCTCCTTGACGGAGTAACCGCGAAGCTCAGCGGCGGTAAGGGACTTAGCCATTACTCCCCCGCCTCTCGCTTCACGACCTTGCACTTCATCGGCAGTTTGTGGATGGCCCGGCGAAGGGCTTCCTTCGCCACAGGCTCAGGCACACCTGCCAGCTCAAACATCACCCGGCCGGCTTTGACCGGAGCGACCCACCACTCCGGGGAACCTTTACCGGAACCCATCCGGGTCTCAGCCGGCTTCTTGGTCAGCGGACGGTCCGGGAAGATGTTGATCCAGACCTTGCCACCACGGCGGATGTGGCGGGTCATCGCGATACGCGCCGCCTCGATCTGCCGGTTGGTGACGTAGGCGGACTCCAGAGCCTGGATGCCGTACTCGCCGAAGTGGACGCTCGTACCGCCCTTAGCACGCCCCCGCAGGCTGGGGTGGTGCTGCTTGCGGTGCTTGACCTTGCGGGGAATGAGCATCGTCAGCTCCCCTCGTTCCCGGACTTCGCGGCCTTAGCGGCCTCGGTCGCCTGGGCGGTCGCCTTCTCAGCCTGCTGTTGCTGCTGGCCGCCGCCTCCGCCGCCGCCACGACGACGGCGTCCCGGACGCTCCCGGCGCTGCGGACCAGCAGCACGCTGCGCGGCCTGGGCGGCCTCGCGCTCAGCGCGGGTCATCGGCGCTTCGCCCTTGTAGATCCAGACCTTCACGCCGATACGGCCGAAGGTGGTACGCGCCTCAAAGAAGCCGTAGTCAATGTCGGCGCGCAGCGTGTGCAGCGGCACCCGGCCTTCGCGGTAGAACTCGGAACGCGACATCTCGGCGCCGCCGAGACGGCCACTGCACTGGACACGGATGCCCTTGGCCCCGCTCTTCATCGCGCTCTGAATGGCCTTGCGCATGGCACGGCGGAACGCGACTCGGCTCGACAGCTGCTCCGCCACCCCTTGAGCGACGAGCTGGGCGTCGATCTCAGGGTTCTTCACCTCGAGGATGTTGAGCTGGACCTGCTTGTTGGTCAGCTTCTCGAGGTTGGCACGGATGCGGTCGGCCTCCGCACCGCGGCGGCCGATGACGATGCCCGGCCGGGCGGTGTGGACGTCGACCCGGACCCGCTCACGGGTGCGCTCGATCTCCACCTTGGAGATCCCGGCGCGCTCCATGCCGCGAGTCAGCATCTGGCGGATGGCTACGTCTTCCTTGACGTAGTCCTTGTACAGCTTGTCGGCAAACCACCGGCTCTTGAAGTCGGTGGTCACTCCGAGGCGGAACCCGTGCGGGTTGACTTTCTGTCCCACTATCGGGTCCTTTCCTTCCTCTTGGCCGACGCGGCGCCCACGGTGTCACGCGGCGCGACTTCCACAGTGATGTGGCTCGTCCGCTTGTTGACTCGGAACGCACGGCCGAAGCCTCGCGGCCGAATGCGCTTCAGAGTCGGTCCTTCGTCCACCCAGGCGCGACTGACGACCAGCGTTTCACGGTCCAACTTGTCGTTG
This sequence comes from Thermobifida sp., assembly GCF_017577275.1. Classification (NCBI taxonomy): domain Bacteria; kingdom Bacillati; phylum Actinomycetota; class Actinomycetes; order Streptosporangiales; family Nocardiopsidaceae; genus Thermobifida; species Thermobifida sp. The sequence continues at coordinate 168,023 of NZ_PITY01000017.1, read as the reverse complement.
TGCTCGGCATTGGCGATGGCGCTGGCGAGCACCTTCCCCACCGGTCCACTTGCCGCCTGAGGTGCGAACCGGAGCACCGCCTGAGCCTCCTCAGCGGGCAGCCCGCGAATAAGGTCCACCACCCGGCGGGCCTTTCGGGGCGTGACGCGGACAAACCGCGCTTGTGCCCTCGTTCCCATCGCTTTTCCCTCGCTCACGGAAATCTCACCCCCACCACCGTGGGGTCCTGACGCTTCTCACAACTGACCGGACGTCCGCTAGCGGCGGCTGCGGCGGTCCTCCTTGACGTGGCTGCGGAAAGTACGCGTGGGGGCGAACTCGCCGAGCTTGTGGCCGATCATCGCTTCGGTGATGAACACGGGGACGTGCTTGCGGCCATCATGCACGGCGATGGTGTGCCCGATCATCTCGGGAACGACCATGGAGCGGCGCGACCACGTCTTGATGACGTTCTTGGTGCCCTTCTCGTTCTGCTCCAGCACCTTCTTCATGAGGTGGTGGTCGACGAAAGGCCCCTTCTTAAGGCTACGTGGCATCAGTCGTGCTCCTTACCGCTTCTTCTTGCTACGCCGACGCACGATGAGCCGGTCGCTGGGCTTGCCCTTCTTACGGGTCCGGCCCTCGGCCTTACCCCACGGGCTGACGGGGTGGCGGCCACCGGAGGTCCGGCCCTCACCACCACCGTGCGGGTGGTCGATCGGGTTCATCGCCACACCACGGACGCTCGGGCGCTTGCCCTTCCACCGCATCCGGCCGGCCTTACCCCAGCTGATGTTGGCGTGTTCGACGTTGCCGACCTGGCCCACAGTGGCCCGGCATGCGACCTCGACCTGCCGCATCTCGCCCGAGGGCATACGCAGGGTGGCGTAGGCACCCTCCTTGGCGAGGAGCTGGATCGCCGCTCCGGCCGCACGGCCCAGCTTGGCACCGCCGCCCGGCTTGAGCTCCACCGCGTGCACGAACGTACCGGTGGGGATGTTGCGCAGCGGCAGGCAGTTCCCCGGCTTGATGTCAGCCGCGGGGCCGTTCTCGACCCGGTCGCCCTGCTTCAGACCCACAGGCGCCAGGATGTACCGCTTCTCGCCGTCCACGTAGTGGAGCAGCGCGATACGTGCGGTGCGGTTCGGGTCGTACTCGATGTGAGCGACCTTGGCGGGAATACCGTCCTTGTCGTGGCGGCGGAAGTCGATCAGCCGGTAGGCGCGCTTGTGGCCGCCGCCCTGGTGGCGGGCAGTGATGCGACCGTGACCGTTGCGCCCGCCCTTGGAGTGCAGCGGACGGACCAGGGACTTCTCAGGCTTCGAGCGGGTGATCTCAGCGAATGTGCTGACGCTCCCCCCGCGACGCCCTGGGCTCGTCGGCTTGTACTTTCGAATGCCCATCTCTTTCGTGCATTCCTTACGTGTGAATCGATCTCAAACGGCACGGCTGGAGATCAGACTCCGAAGATGTCGATCCGGTCGCCGTCCTTCAGGCTCACGATCGCGCGCTTGGTGTCGGGCCGCTTGCCGTAGCCGAACCGGGTGCGCTTGCGCTTGCCTTTCCGGTTAATCGTGTTGACGGAGGTGACCTTCACGTCGAAGATCTGCTCCACCGCCATCTTGATCTGGGTTTTGTTGGCCTCGGGGTGGACCAGGAAGGTGTACTTGTTCTGGTCCAGCAGGCCGTAGCTTTTCTCGGAAATCACCGGCTTGATGATGATGTCCCGAGGGTCAGGGATCCTCACTGGTCGTCCTCCTGAGACGCCGCGATCTTGCTGCCCTTGGCGTGTGCCAGGAACTCCTGGTAACCGGCTTCGGTGAACACGATGTCGTCGGCGTAGAGCACGTCGTAGGTGTTGACCTGGTTGGCGTCGAGGATGTGCACCTCGGGGAGGTTCCGCAGCGCGAGACGGTTGTGCTGGTCTTCGCGCGACAGAACCACCAGCACCTTGTCAGAGTCGGTGATCTTACGCAGCGTCTTCAGCGCAGTCTGGGTGCGCTTGGTGGTGACGTCCTCGGGGACGAACTCGCTGACGACGTGGATACGTCCGTGCTGCGCCCGGTTGCTGAGCGCCCCGCGCAGGGCGGCAGCCTTCATCTTCTTGGGCGTCCGCTGGGCGTAGTCGCGCGGCTTGGGGCCGTGCACCGTACCACCGCCGGTGAACTGGGGCGCACGGACAGAACCCTGGCGGGCCCGGCCGGTGCCCTTCTGGCGGTACGGCTTCTTACCACCACCGCGGACCTCACCGCGGGTCTTGGTGGAGTGCGTCCCCTGCCGGCCTGCGGCCTGCTGGGCGACCACGACCTGGTGGATCAGCGGGATGTTGACCTTCTGCGCGAAGATCTCGTCAGGGAGCTCGACGCTTCCCTTCGCCGCGCCCTCGCGGTCCTTGACCTCGATGGTCGCCATGGCTTACTTGCCCCCCTTCACGGCGGTGCGGACGAGAACCAGGCCACCGTTGGGACCGGGAACCGCACCCTTGACCAGAAGGAGGCCCTTCTCGGCGTCAACTGAGTGCACGGTGAGGTTCTGCACGGTGCGGCGCACGTTGCCCATGCGGCCGGCCATGCGCATTCCCTTGAAAACACGGCCTGGGGTGGCGCAGCCACCAATGGAACCAGGAGAACGGTGCTTGCGCTGGGTGCCGTGCGAGGCGCCGAGGCCGCCGAAGCCGTGGCGCTTCATGACACCGGCGTACCCCTTGCCTTTCGTCTTTCCGGTGACGTCAACCTTTTCACCAGGCTGGAACACGTCAGCGGTGATCTCCTGACCGACCGTGTACTCGCTGGCGTCGGAGGTGCGCACCTCGACGTAGTGGCGGCGAGGGGTGAGGTTGTGCTTACGCAGGTAATCGCCGAGCGGCTTGTTCACCTTGCGCGGGTTGATGTGGCCGTAGCCGAGCTGAATCGCGGAGTACCCATCGGTCTCCGGGGTACGGACGCGAGTCACGACAGCTGGGCCGGCCTTCAACACCGTCACAGGCACAACTTTGCCGGACTCGTCGAAGACCTGGGTCATGCCGAGCTTTTCGCCCAGGACTCCCTTGATCTGCTTGGTCGTCATGTCTTCAGCGTCCTTTAGAGCTTGATCTCGATGTCGACACCAGCCGGGAGGTCGAGCCGCATCAGCGAGTCGACGGTCTTCGGCGTCGGGTCGATGATGTCGATCAGCCGCTTGTGCGTGCGCATCTCGAAGTGCTCACGCGAGTCCTTGTACTTGTGCGGCGATCGGATGACGCAGTACACGTTCTTCTCGGTCGGCAACGGCACCGGGCCCGCGACTTGCGCGCCGGTCCTCGTCACAGTCTCGACGATCCTGCGGGCCGATTTATCGATGACCTCGTGGTCATAGGCCTTGAGCCGAATGCGGATCTTCTGTCCCGCCATGGTGGCCTTCGTCCTTCGTGTCAGTGTCCTAGAGACGCAGCGCCGTAAAGGGCCAGTGCGCTCCGGAGGAACTTCCGGTTGAGGCTCTATTCACCTGAGAAACCGCTACAGGGCTGTTCCCTGCTGGGTGGCATCACCGCAAGAGCCCGATGACGTCCTTCATGGTGTCGGGCGGTCGGGTTGCTGACGGACCCGACCGCCCGACCAGAGTCGTGCTACTTGATGATCTTGGTGACGCGACCCGCGCCTACGGTCCGTCCACCCTCACGGATGGCGAACTTCAGACCCTCTTCCATCGCGACCGGCTGGATCAGCTTGACGGTCATCGAGGTGTTGTCACCGGGCATGACCATCTCGGTGCCCTCGGGGAGGGTAACGACACCGGTGACGTCCGTGGTCCGGAAGTAGAACTGCGGGCGGTAGTTGTTGAAGAAGGGCGTGTGGCGGCCACCCTCGTCCTTGGAGAGGATGACGACCTGGGCCTCGAACTCGGTGTGCGGGGTGGTGGTGCCAGGCTTGATGACGACCTGACCGCGCTCCACCTCCTCGCGCTTGACACCACGCAGCAGCAGACCGACGTTGTCACCGGCCTGGCCCTGGTCGAGCAGCTTGCGGAACATCTCCACACCGGTGACGGTGGTGGTGATCTTGTCGTCCTTGAGGCCGACGATCTCGACGGTGTCGTTGACGTTGATGACACCGCGCTCGATACGGCCGGTGACGACGGTACCGCGACCGGTGATCGAGAACACGTCCTCGATCGGCATGAGGAACGGCTTGTCGATGTCCCGCTGCGGCTCGGGGATGTTCTGGTCCACGGCCTCCATCAGCTCGAGGATCTTCTTGCCCCACTCGGGGTCACCCTCGAGGGCCTTCAGCGCGGAGACGCGGATCACGGGCACCTCGTCGCCCGGGAACTCGTACTCGTTGAGCAGCTCGCGGACCTCGAGCTCAACGAGGTCGAAGATCTCCTCGTCGTCCACCATGTCGGACTTGTTGAGAGCCACGACAATGTAGGGGACGCCGACCTGGCGAGCCAGGAGCACGTGCTCCTTGGTCTGCGGCATCGGACCGTCAGTAGCGGCGACCACCAGGATCGCGCCGTCCATCTGGGCGGCACCGGTGATCATGTTCTTCACGTAGTCCGCGTGACCGGGGCAGTCCACGTGCGCGTAGTGGCGGCTCTCGGTCTGGTACTCCACGTGCGAGATGGAGATGGTGATACCGCGCTCGCGCTCCTCCGGGGCCTTGTCGATGTCCTCGAAAGGCGTGAACGGGTTGAGGTCCGGGTACTTGTCGTGCAGAACCTTGGTAATCGCCGCGGTCAGCGTGGTTTTACCGTGGTCGATGTGACCGATGGTGCCGATGTTTACGTGCGGCTTGGTCCGCTCGAACTTGGCCTTCGCCACTGGATTACTCCTAGACGTACAGGTTGCTTAGCTGGACAGGTGAGGTGTCGTGGCTATTCGCCGCGGGCCTTCGCAACGATCTCCTGCGAGACGTTGGAGGGGACCTCCGCGTAGGAGTGGAACACCATCGTGTAGTTAGCCCGACCCTGGGTACGGCTGCGCAGGTCACCCACGTAGCCAAACATTTCCGACAACGGAACGAGTGCCTTGACGACACGGGTCCCGGCGCGTTCCTCCATGGACTGGATCTGACCGCGCCGGCTGTTCAGGTCACCGATCACGTCGCCCATGTACTCTTCCGGCGTGGTGACCTCAACCGCCATGACCGGCTCGAGGAGAACCGGGTTGGCTTTACTGGCCGCCTCCTTGAAGGCCATGGAACCGGCGATCTTGAAGGCGAGCTCAGAGGAGTCCACGTCGTGGTAGGCCCCGTCCTGGAGGGTCACCTTGATGCCGACCAGCGGGTATCCAGCGAGGACACCGAACTGGGCGGCCTCCTGGCAACCAGCGTCTACCGACGGGATGTACTCCCGCGGGATACGACCGCCAGTGATGTTGTTGACGAACTCGTAGCCCGGGCTGTCACCGTCACCGTCGATCGGAAGCGGTTCGAGGTCGATGACCACGCGACCGTACTGGCCGGCGCCACCCGTCTGCTTCTTGTGGGTGTACTCGACGCCTTCGACCTTGCGGCGAATCGTCTCGCGGTAGGCCACCTGGGGCTTACCGATGTTGGCCTCGACCTTGAACTCTTCGCGCATCCGGTTGACGAGCACCTCGAGGTGCAGCTCGCCCATACCGGAGATGACGGTCTGACCGGTCTCCTCGTCGGTAGTCACTCGGAAGGAGGGGTCCTCCTCCGCAAGACGCTGAATCGCGGTACCGAGCTTCTCCTGGTCGCTCTTGGTCTTGGGCTCGATCGCGACTTCGATGACGGGAGCGGGGAAGGTCATCGACTCCAGGACAATCGGGTTGGCCTGGTCGCACAGGGTTTCGCCGGTGGTGGTGTCCTTCAGGCCCACCACTGCGACGATGTCACCGGCGCCCACCCGCGTGATCTCCTCACGCTTGTTGGCGTGCATCCGGTAAATCTTGCCAATCCGCTCCTTGCGGCCCTTGATGCTGTTGAGAACCTGCATGCCGCTTTCGAGCACCCCGGAGTAGATCCGCAGGTAGGTGAGCTTACCGAGGTGCTGGTCGCTCATGATCTTGAATGCGAGAGCGGCCAGCGGCTCTTCTTCGCTGGGCTTGCGCTGGAGCGTGACTTCCTCGTCCTTGTCCTGGGGGTCGTGACCCTCGATCGCCTCGATGTCCAGCGGCGACGGCAGGTAGGCGACGATGGCGTCCAGCAAGGGCTGCACGCCCTTGTTCTTGAACGCGCTACCGCACAGGACCGGAACGGCGGCACCGGAGATCGTGGCCCGACGGATCGCGGCAACGAGCTGCTCCACCGTGGGCTCCTGGCCCTCGAGGTACAGCTCCATGATCTCGTCATCAGCTTCAGCCACAGCCTCGACGAGCCGCTCGTGGCCCTCCTGCGCGGCCTCTGCGTAGGCGTCCGGGATCTCGATGGTGTCGTACATTTCGCCCTTGGGGGTGTCCGGACTCCAGACGTAAGCCTTCATCCGGATGAGGTCGATGACACCCTGGAAGTCGGATTCGGCGCCAATCGGAAGCTGGACAGCCAGCGGGTTGGCGCCAAGACGCTCGCGGATCATGTCGACGCAGCGCTGGAAGTCCGCGCCGATCTTGTCCATCTTGTTGACGAAGCAGATCCGCGGCACGTTGTACCGGTCGGCCTGGCGCCACACCTGCTCCGACTGGGGCTCGACACCTTCCTTGCCGTCGAACACGGCGACTGCGCCATCGAGGACCCGCAGCGAACGCTCCACCTCAATGGTGAAGTCGACGTGACCGGGCGTGTCGATGATGTTGATCGTGGTGTCGTTCCAACGACAGGTGGTCGCGGCAGACGTAATCGTGATGCCGCGCTCCTGCTCCTCTTTCATCCAGTCCATCGTCGCCGAGCCCTCGTGGGTCTCGCCGAGCTTGTAGTTGACACCGGTGTAAAAGAGGATGCGCTCTGTCGTCGTGGTCTTGCCCGCGTCGATGTGCGCCATGATCCCGATGTTGCGGACCTTGGCGAGGTCAAGAGCAGTGGTAGCCATGGGGCTCGTCTTCTCTCGGTCTCTCGTGTGGCAAACCCGCGGGGGTTACCAGCGGTAGTGGGCGAAGGCCTTGTTGGACTCCGCCATCTTGTGGGTGTCCTCACGTCGCTTGACAGCGGCGCCAAGACCGTTGCTGGCGTCGACCAGCTCGTTCATCAGACGTTCGGTCATGGTCTTCTCACGGCGCAGACGCGCGTACTGCACCAGCCAGCGGAGCGCCAGGGTGGTGCTGCGCGATGCGCGGACCTCGACCGGTACCTGGTAGGTGGCGCCACCAACACGGCGGCTGCGCACCTCGAGGGTGGGCTTCACGTTGTCGATGGCCCGCTTGAGGATGACCAGGGGGTCCTGCCCGGTCTTCTCCCGGGCACCCTCAAGAGCGTTGTAGACGATCGACTGGGCCAGGGATCGCTTACCGTCCCGCAGCACCTTGTTGATCAGTGCAGTGACCAGAGGCGATCCATAGACCGGGTCAGTCATCAGTTGGCGCTTCGGCGCCGGACCTTTGCGCGGCATTTACTTCTCCTTCTTGGCGCCGTAGCGGCTACGAGCCTGCTTGCGGTTGCGAACGCCCTGCGTGTCGAGTGCGCCGCGAACGATGCGGTAGCGCACGCCCGGAAGGTCCTTCACACGGCCACCACGCACGAGCACGATGGAGTGCTCCTGGAGGTTGTGGCCGACGCCGGGAATGTAAGCAGTGACCTCGATCTGGCTGCTCAGCCGGACACGAGCGACCTTCCGCAGCGCAGAGTTCGGCTTCTTCGGCGTGGTTGTGTAGACACGTGTGCACACGCCGCGACGCTGAGGGCTTCCCTTGAGCGCCGGAGTCTTGTTCTTCGAAACCTTGGTCTTACGGCCCTTACGGACCAACTGCTGAATCGTGGGCACCGCGTCTCCGTACTTCCCTCTTGACCTACGCCGGTTCCATAGTCATTGGATGCGCTATGACCTGCTGGATTTCCCGCTCCCCCGACCCCCGCGCTCGGGCGTGTCGCCCCAGTTTCTAAGCACAGTGGAGCACTACACCCGACCGGTGGTCGATTGTTGTGGGAGGAGGTGTCACGCGCCGCTCTCCCCGTCGCCCGCATGCACAGGGACAGACACAAAAAGCGCACACGTGTGACCCGTAGACTCACGGGCACGAAGTTGGAGACTACCGAACCCCGATCACCCGGTCAAAATCGGGGTGACCTGGTCCGGTGTCCGCACTCCGCAGCCTCATGCTGCCGTAGGTCTTCTTCTAGTGTACGGCGTGTCAAGAGTGGTCGCGTTGATTTTTCGGTCCCCACGGACACGCTTTTCCCCAGCGTCAGCGAATTTTCGGTAAACCTCTCCTCTCCGCTGATGCCGGGGAAATGCCATGCCGACTCAGAACAGCAACACGTAGCCGACCACAGTGAGCACGCTCACAACAATCCCAATTGTCGCAAGTATGGTACCTGCTTTGACGAGTTGTTCGCCTTCAAGGTGTCCCTGGGAGTCGCGAATGTTCTTCTTCGCTTTGGGCCCCAGAACCAGGGCGACGACCGCCGGCAGGAGGCCGAGGCCCGGGAGCAGGGCGAAGATACCAAGCCACAAGGTCGCGGTGGCCAAGCCTTCGGTCTCGGGCCACACATCGATGTTGTCGTAGCCGGGGTAGTCCGCGGCTGACCCGCCGACCGGCTCGGTGAACCCGGGGAACTCCTTGGCGATCTTGTCCTTCCGCCGGGAGGCGCGAGCACCCCGATCGCGGACCGGTTCGGGATAGTACCGGTCATCGACGTCGTCGTAGTACTCGTCGTCCCCACCACGCCGGTCGTCGTAGGAGCGGTCCCCTTCCCCGCGCCATCCGCTGTCGTAGTCCTCGTCCCGGTCGTAGCGGCGATCCTCCGGGTAGTCGTCGTAGTCGCGGTCGTCGTAATCCGCGTCCCGGCTGCGCCCGTCGTACCCCAGTTCGTCGTAGCGGTCGCCTTCGAGAACCTCCTCGCTGAGATCGGGAGGCAGGGGGACAGCCCCGGTGTTCTCCTTAACGATCCCTTCCGCGAGGTCCCAGTTGTCGGCTTCGCTCTGAGAGGCCAGTTCCTTGCTGCGGGCCCGGCTCTGCTCGTTGGCGATCGCCAGCAGGGGATCCGCAGTCGACTGCTCCGACGTGTTCTTCTCACCAGGAGAGTCGTGCCGGGTCTCCTCGGCGTCGGTGGAGTCCTCGGCAGCACCGTTCCACCGGTCGTCCGCGGAATCCCGGGACGTGAAATCCGTCGTCTTCAACGAATCCCACGCCGCAGTCGCCTGCGGGTCGTGCGAGCTCGACAAGGGGTCCGAGGAGGTGTCGGTTCTGGAAGACCGCTGGGCAGCGCGTTCCGCGATCTCGCGCACGCTGTCCGGGAGTCGGGGATCATCCCGGCTGAAAGCCCACGTGTTTCCACTGCCGGTACCCAGGGAGCCGCCCAGCGAGGACTCTGCCGCAGAGCGTGACTCTCCCTGGTCTGACGGCCCGTAGCTGCCAGCAGAAGCCCCGCTGCCATCCAACGGACTGCTGCCTCCGGTGCCCAGCCCACTCCACGTGGACTCACCCAGCAGAGAGTCCGCAGCAGACCGCGGCTCCTCCCGCTCCACAGACTCAGCACCACCAGCAGAAGCCCCGCTGCCATCCAACGGGCTACTGCTTCCGGTGCCCAACCCGCTCCACGTGGACTCACCCAACGAAGACTCTGCCGCAGAGCGTGACTCTCCCTGGCCTGACGGCCCGTAGCTGCCAGCAGAAGCCCCGCCATCGCCCAACGGACTGCTGCTTCCGGTGCCCAGCCCACTCCACGTGGACTCACCCAACGAGGGCTCCGACGTCGGGCGCGGCTCTTCCCGCTCCACAACGCCCGGAGCACCAGAAGCCCCGCTGTCATCCAGCGGACTGCTGTCTCCGGCGCCTCGACCGCTCCACGTGGACTCACCCAGCAGAGAGTCCGCAGCAGACCGCGGCTCCTCCCGCTCCACAGACTCAGCACCACCAGCAGAAGCCCCGCTGCCATCCAACGGGCTACTGCTTCCGGTGCCCAGCCCACTCCACGTGGACTCACCCAACGAAGACTCTGCCGTAGAACGTGACTCTCCCTGGCCTGACGGCCCGTAGCTGCCAGCAGAAGCCCCGCCATCGCCCAACGGACTGCTGTCCTCGCTCTTCGCACCGCCCCAGCCGGGGTAGGGCGCATTGGCCTGTGTGCGGTAGGGAGGCACGATCCGGTTGGGGGCAAGCGGCGACTGCGCTTTGTCTCCGGTAGGGATGCGGTACACGCTCGTGGGATCAGGCGGCCGGTGGGGCTGCCCTCCTGAAGCCTCCGTGCTCTGTCCGGCGGGCGCCGTATCGGTGCTGCTTGCCGACGGCGTGTAGGGGTTCCCGATACCGGCGGAGTAACCGGGGAGGGTGCTGTCCGGCTTAGCCGACGGCCAGCCACCGGTGGCCCCTTCCGGTCCGCTTTCCTTGCCTGAAGGCTCTGCAGCCGCAGCGGGCTCGGACGGCTGACGACCGAACTCGTAGCCCGAGGTGGTGCCCGGAGCCGGATCCTCCAACCGGTACGTGGCCCCCCGCTCGCCCTCTGTCTTCACCGTCCACGTTCCGGTGGTGGAGGAGCCGCTGGATGGAGCGGACTCGGGGGAGGATGGCGAGCGTCCGAACTCGTAGCCCGAGGTGGTGCCTGGAGTTGGATCCTCCAACCGGTACGTGGCGCCTTGGGGGGTTGACGGGGTCGACTCAACTCCGGGGGAGAAGGTCGAGTGCGACGCACCGGAGGGGGTCGTTCCCGAGGGGTACAAGTCTTCGGGGCGGTAGGAGCGGGTCGAGAGATCGTAGGCAGAGCCGGGGCCGGAATCGTCGTCCAGGTCCCTGTCCTGGCCCGAAGCGGCACGTTCGGTCCCACTTTCCGCAAAGTCACGGTACGAGGGGACCCGGTCACGGGGAGGAAGGTCGAAGGGGTAGTCACCGCCCAACGACGGTGCCTGCGCGTCTCCGGACAGTCCTGTCCCACTCAACGCCGGAGGATACGGTTCGGCCATGCCGGGGGCGCCGCCCTGGTAGCCGCCCAAGCCCGGATAGCCGCCGCTGTTCGGGTAGCGAGGGGCCGACGGCGTGTCGGGGCGGTCCGACGCTCCCGTGTCTACGGAACCATCCTGGTTCTTCTGCCGCTCTTCATAGGGGTCTCGGTACTGTGCCTGAGTCCGGTACCGCTCCTCGCTGGGCTGAAACCAGGAACTCGTCTGCCGTTGAGACCGCTCCTGTCCGCCACTTGGTCGGTCCGGCACTCCCCCGTGCTCCGTCACTGCTTGTTCTCCCGACCGCTTCGCGCGCTTAACAGATTCTCCCAGAGTGAGTATGTCAACCGGTAACGACGGACGGCGGTAGTGCTGCCCGTTGTGAGATGCACTACCGCCGTCGTTCAGCTCAGCGAGACGTCACCAATCGTTCCGGGTTACCTGTTGTAGGACCCGAAATCGTAGTCCTCCAGCGGAACGGCCTCACCGGATCCCTGGCCGAAGGTGTACTCACTGGGCTCCTCGTAGGAGGAAACCGAGTACATCGAGGCCTTGGCCTCCTCAGTGGGCTCAACCCGGATGTTCCGGTACTGCGGCATACCGGTACCGGCCGGGATGAGCTTACCGATGATGACGTTCTCCTTGAGACCGAGCAGCGGGTCGCTCTTACCGTGAATGGCGTTCTCGGTGAGCACCCGGGTGGTCTCCTGGAAGGAGGCCGCGGAGAGCCACGATTCTGTGGCCAACGACGCCTTCGTGATGCCGAGGAGGACGGGACGAGCCGAAGCGGGTTGGCCGCCTTCGGCCACGACGCGGCGGTTGATCTCCTCGAACTTGGGACGTTCGATCATTTCGCCCGGCAGCAGCTTAGTGTCACCGGACTCGAGGACGTTCACCCGCTTGAGCATCTGCCGCACGATGATCTCGATGTGCTTGTCGTGGATCGAGACACCCTGCGACTTGTAGACCTCCTGGACCTCGGAGACGAGGTGCTGTTGCACCGCGCGCGGGCCGAGGATCCGCAGGATCTCGTGCGGGTTGACCGTACCCTGGACGAGCTGCTGACCGACTTCGACGCGCTGCCCGTCTTGGACAAGCAGCGGAGCCCGCATGGGCACCTGGTAGCTGACCTCGTCGGAGCCGTCGTCCGGGACGACAATGATCTTACGGCTCTTGTCGGTCTCCTCAATCCGGACCCGGCCCTCCACTTCGCTGATCGGGGCCACGCCCTTGGGGACGCGGGCCTCGAACAGCTCCTGGACACGGGGCAGACCGTGGGTGATGTCCTGACCCGCCGTACCACCCATGTGGAAGGTACGCATGGTCAGCTGGGTACCGGGCTCACCAATGGACTGGGCGGCGATGATACCGACAGCCTCACCGACGTCGACCGGCTTGCCTGTGGCCAGGGAGCGGCCGTAGCAGGTGGCGCACACCCCGATCTTGGACTCGCACACCAGTGCGCTGCGGATGCGGATCCGGGTGACCCCGGCGGCGAGCAGCTTGTCGATCAGCGCCTCGGTAGTGTCGCTCAGCTTGGTCGCGATGACCTTGCCGTCGACCACCACGTCTTCGGCGAGAGTCCGGCCGAAACCGGTGTTCTCGACGTTGTGCTTGCGCACAATCGTGCCGTCGGGGCGCCGTTCGCCGATCTCCTGCCACAGGAAACGGTCAGTGCCGCAGTCGACCTCGCGGACGATGACGTCCTGGGCGACGTCCACGAGACGACGGGTGAGGTATCCGGAGTCGGCGGTACGCAGCGCGGTGTCCGCCAGACCCTTCCGCTGGCCGTGGGTGGAGATGAAGTACTCCAGCACCGTTAGGCCCTCGCGGTACGAGGACTTGATCGGCCGCGGAATCGTCTCACCCTTGGTGTTGGAGACCAGGCCGCGGATAGCGGCGATCTGCCGGACCTGCAGCGGGTTACCGCGGGATCCGGAGTTGACCATCATCCAGACCGGGTTGTCCGGAGGCGAGTTCTCCTCCATGTCCTTGGCCACTTCGTCCGTGGCCTTGGTCCAGATGTGGATCAGCTCCTGGCGGCGTTCGTCGTCGCTGATCAGACCACGCTCGTACTGGCGCTGGATCTTCTGGGCCTGCTGCTCGTACTTGTCGAGGATCTGCTGCTTGTTCGGCGGCGGGATCACATCGCTGATGCTGATGGTCAGCCCCGAACGGGTCGCCCAGTAGTATCCGGCGTCCTTGAGGGCGTCCAGGGTGGTAGCCACCTGGACCTTCGAGTACTTCTCCGCCAGTTCGGTCACCAGCGCGGACAACTGCTTCTTGCCCATCTGCTGGTTGACGAACGGGTAGTCCTCGGGCGTGGTCTCGTTGAACAGGTACCGGCCGAGGGTGGTCTCCAGGATGTACGGCTGGCCCGGCTGGTAGTCCTCGGGCGGCTCCCAGTTCACCGGCGGCACCGTGTCGCCCTCGACCCGCAGTTTGATCTTCGCTTGCAGGTCGAGTTCGCCGAGGTCGTAGGCCATGATGGCCTCGCCGATGTTGCTGAACGCCCGGCCTTCTCCCTTCGCACCCTCCTTCATGGTGGTCAGGTAGTACAGGCCGATGACCATGTCCTGGGTGGGCATGGTGACCGGCTTGCCGTCGGAGGGCTTGAGGATGTTGTTCGTGGCGAGCATCAGGATGCGCGCCTCGGCCTGGGCCTCCGCCGACAGCGGCAGGTGGACCGCCATCTGGTCGCCGTCGAAGTCCGCGTTGAACGCGGTGCAGACGAGCGGGTGGATCTGGATGGCCTTGCCCTCGACCAACTGCGGTTCGAACGCCTGGATGCCCAGGCGGTGCAGGGTCGGCGCCCGGTTGAGCAGGACGGGGTGCTCGGAGATGACTTCCTCCAGCACGTCCCACACCACGGGCCGGGCCCGCTCCACCATGCGTTTGGCGCTCTTGATGTTCTGCGCATGGTTCAGGTCGACCAGGCGCTTCATCACGAACGGCTTGAACAGCTCCAGCGCCATCTGCTTGGGCAGGCCGCACTGGTGCAGCTTGAGCTGCGGGCCGACCACGATGACCGAGCGGCCAGAGTAGTCGACGCGCTTACCCAGCAGGTTCTGGCGGAACCGTCCCTGCTTGCCCTTGAGCATGTCGGACAGGGACTTGAGCGGACGGTTGCCCGGACCGGTGACGGGGCGGCCGCGGCGGCCGTTGTCGAACAGCGCGTCAACGGCCTCCTGGAGCATGCGCTTCTCGTTGTTGACGATGATCTCGGGCGCGCCGAGGTCGAGAAGCCGCTTGAGCCGGTTGTTGCGGTTGATGACCCGACGGTACAGGTCGTTCAGGTCGGAGGTGGCGAAGCGGCCACCGTCGAGCTGAACCATGGGACGCAGGTCCGGCGGGATCACCGGGACGCAGTCCAGCACCATGCCCATCGGGCTGTTGCGGGTGTTGAGGAACGCCGAGACGACCTTGAGCCGCTTGAGGGCGCGGGCCTTCTTCTGGCCCTTGCCTGTGCGGATGATCTCGCGGAGCTTCTCGGCTTCGGCCTCCAGGTCGAAGTTGGCCAGCCGCTCCTTGATCGCCTGGGCGCCCATACCGCCGCGGAAGTACTTGCCGAAGCGGTCCCGCATTTCGCGGTAGAGCTGCTCATCGCCTTCGAGGTCCTGGACCTTGAGGTTCTTGAAGCGGTTCCAGACCTCTTCGAGGCGGTCGATCTCCCGCTGGGCGCGGTCGCGGATCTGCCGGATCTCCCGCTCGGCGGCCTCGCGCACCTTGCGGCGGGCATCCGCCTTGGCGCCCTGTTCCTCCAGTTCGGCCAGGTCGGCTTCGAGCTTGCGGTGGCGCTCCTCGATCGCGGAGTCGCGGCGCTGCTCGAGGTGCTGCCGCTCGACGGAGATCTGGGCTTCCAGGGACGGCAGGTCGCGCTCGCGGGCCTCGGTGTCCACCCAGGTGACCATGTAGGCCGCGAAGTAGATGACCTTCTCCAGGTCCTTGGGTGCGAGGTCGAGGAGGTAGCCCAGGCGGCTGGGCACGCCCTTGAAGTACCAGATGTGGGTGACGGGAGCGGCCAGCTCGATGTGGCCCATGCGTTCCCGCCGCACCTTGGCCCGCGTGACCTCGACACCGCAGCGTTCGCAAATGATGCCCTTGAAGCGGACCCGCTTGTACTTACCGCAGTAGCACTCCCAGTCCCGGGTCGGACCGAAGATCTTCTCGCAGAAGAGTCCGTCCTTTTCGGGCTTGAGGGTCCGGTAGTTGATGGTTTCCGGCTTTTTGACCTCGCCGTGCGACCACTGACGGATGTCGTCAGCGGTCGCGAGACCAATCCGGAGCTCGTCGAAGAAGTTGACGTCGAGCACTTAATTCGTCCCCTGCTCTTGGATCGCGGAATCAGACCTCTTCGACACTGCTCGGCTCACGCCGACCAAGGTCGATACCCAGTTCTTCGGCCGCACGGAAGACGTCTTCCTCGCTGTCGCGCATCTCGATGGACATGCCGTCGCGGGAGAGAACTTCCACGTTGAGGCAGAGCGACTGCATCTCCTTGATGAGCACCTTGAAGGACTCGGGGATGCCGGGCTCGGGGATGTTCTCGCCCTTGACGATGGCCTCGTAGACCTTGACGCGACCGTTGATGTCGTCGGACTTGATGGTGAGCAGCTCTTGCAGGGCGTAGGCAGCGCCGTAGGCCTCGAGCGCCCACACCTCCATCTCGCCGAAGCGCTGTCCACCGAACTGCGCCTTACCACCCAGCGGCTGCTGGGTGATCATCGAGTACGGGCCGGTGGACCGGGCGTGGATCTTGTCGTCCACGAGGTGGTGCAGCTTCAGGAAGTAGGCGTAGCCGACCGCGACCGGCTCCTTGAACGGTTCGCCGGTGCGTCCGTCGTACAGCTTGGCCTTGCCGAACTTGTTGACCAGGATGTCGCCGTCCTGGTCGGGCAGGACGCAGCTCAGCAGACCGCTGATCTCGTCTTCCCGGGCACCGTCGAAGACGGGCGTCGCGACCTTGGAGTTGGGCGGTGCCTCGTGTGCCCCGATGTCACGCAGCCGGCGCTTCCATTCGGCGTCGTCGCCTTCGACCTTCCACCCGTGTTTCGCGAGCCACCCGAGGTGCATTTCCATGATCTGGCCGATGTTCATCCGGCCAGGCACACCCAGCGGGTTGAGCACGATGTCCACGGGGGTGCCGTCCTCCAGGAAGGGCATGTCTTCCTTGGGGAGGATCTTGGCGATGACACCCTTGTTGCCGTGCCGTCCGGCGAGCTTGTCGCCATCGGTGATCTTGCGCTTCTGGGCCACGTAGACGCGGACCAGTTCGTTCACGCCCGGAGGAAGCTCGTCGCCTTCCTCGCGGCTGAAGACGCGCACACCGATGACCTTGCCGGACTCACCGTGCGGCACCTTCAAGGAGGTGTCGCGGACCTCGCGGGCCTTCTCCCCGAAGATCGCGCGGAGCAGGCGCTCCTCCGGGGTCAGCTCGGTCTCACCCTTGGGCGTGACCTTACCGACGAGGATGTCACCGTCGGCGACCTCGGCACCGATGCGGATGATGCCGCGTTCGTCGAGGTCGGCGAGGACTTCCTCGCTGACGTTGGGGATCTCGCGGGTGATCTCCTCGGGGCCCAGCTTGGTCTCGCGCGCGTCGACCTCGTGTTCCTCGATGTGGATCGAGGAGAGGATGTCCTCTTCGACCAGGCGCTGGGACAGCACGATGGCGTCCTCGTAGTTGTGGCCCTCCCAGGACATGTACGCCACGAGGAGGTTCTTGCCGAGCGCCATCTCACCGGCCTCGGTGGACGGTCCGTCGGCGAGCACCTGGCCTTCCTCGACCCGCTGGCCTTCTTCGACGATGGGGCGCTGGTTGAAGCAGGTGCCCTGGTTGGTGCGGCGGAACTTGTGGACCCGGTAGGTCTTGCGGGTGCCGTCGTCGGCCAGGACGGTGATGTAGTCGGCGGTGACGTCCTCGACGACACCGGACTTCTCCGCCAGGATGACGTCGCCGGCGTCGGTGGCCGCGCGGTACTCCATACCGGTACCCACGAGCGGGGCCTCGGCACGCAGCAGTGGCACCGCCTGACGCTGCATGTTGGAGCCCATGAGCGCCCGGTTGGCGTCGTCGTGCTCCAGGAACGGGATCATGGCGGTGGCGACCGACACCATCTGCCGCGGGGAGATGTCCATGTAGTGGACTTCTTCCGCGGCGACGGACTCGAACTCCCCGCCCTTGCGGCGTGCCAGCACCTGGGACTCCGCGAAGGTCCCGTCGGGGTTGACCGGGGTGTTCGCCTGGGCGATGACGTACCGGTCCTCTTCGTCCGCGGTGAGGTAGACCACCTCGTCGGTGATCCGGCCGTCGACCACCTTGCGGTAGGGGGTCTCGATGAACCCGAAGGAGTTGACCCGGGCGTAGGCCGCAAGCGAGCCGATGAGGCCGATGTTCGGGCCTTCCGGTGTCTCGATCGGGCACATGCGGCCGTAGTGCGACGGGTGGACGTCGCGGACCTCGAAGCCCGCCCGCTCACGGGACAGACCGCCCGGTCCCAGCGCGGAGAGGCGGCGCTTGTGGGTCAGGCCGGCCAGCGGGTTGGTCTGGTCCATGAACTGGGAGAGCTGGCTGGTGCCGAAGAACTCCCGGATGGAGGCGACGACCGGACGGATGTTGATCAGCGTCTGCGGCGTTATCGCCTCGACGTCCTGGGTGGTCATGCGCTCCCGGACGACCCGTTCCATGCGGGCCAGCCCCAGGCGGACCTGGTTCTGGATGAGCTCACCGACGGTACGCAGCCGGCGGTTACCGAAGTGGTCGATGTCGTCGACCTCGATCGGGAAGGTGCCGTGCGGACGCACCAGCTCCTTCTCCCCGGCGTGCAGCCGGACGAGGTAGTCGACGGTGGCGACGATGTCCTCTTCGGTGAGCGTCCCCTGGGTGATGTCGATCTCCAACCCCAGCTTCTTGTTGATCTTGTAGCGGCCGACCTTGGCGAGGTCGTAGCGCTTGGGGTTGAAGTACAGGTTTTCCAGCAGAGCCTGCGCGGCCTCCTTCGTGGGAGGCTCGCCCGGGCGGAGCTTGCGGTAGATGTCCAGCAGCGCGTCGTCGGTCCCCGCAGTGGGGTCCTTCTCCAGGGTGGCGCGGATGGACTCGTACTCGCCGAAGCGTTCCAGGATCTGGTCGGTGGTCCAGCCCAGCGCCTTGAGCAGGATGGTGACAGCCTGCTTGCGCTTGCGGTCGATACGGACACCGACGAAGTCGCGCTTGTCGATCTCGAATTCCAGCCAGGCTCCACGGGACGGGATGATCTTGCACCCGTAGAGCTCCTTGTCGGAGGACTTGTCCATCTGGCTGTCGAAGTACACGCCAGGCGAGCGGACAAGCTGGGAGACGACGACACGCTCGGTGCCGTTGATGATGAACGTGCCCTTGGCGGTCATGAGCGGGAAGTCGCCCATGAACACCGTCTGGCTCTTGATCTCACCCGTGTCGTTGTTGATGAACTCCGCCGTCACAAACATCGGGGCGGAGTAGGTCATGTCCTTGTCCTTGCACTCCTCTTCGGAGTACTTGGGAGGCTCGAACCGATGGTCGCGGAACGACAGCGACATCGTGCCCGAGAAGTCCTCGATCGGACTGATCTCTTCGAAGATCTCTTCCAGGCCGGACTGCTCCGGAATGTCCTTACGGCCGGCTTTGCGGGCCGCTTCGACTCGGGCACGCCACCTCTCGTTGCCGAGCAGCCAGTCGAAGGACTCGGTCTGCAGGGCAAGGAGGTTCGGGACCTCAAGTGGTTCCTTGATGCGAGCGAAAGAAACGCGGTTCGGACCAAGGGCGTTAGCGGAGGCGATGCGCGAGGCTGCCAACAGGGGTCCTTCCGAAGGCTTGTGGCGGTTGATGCGCGCGCACGCCGGACGTTCCAATGCCGAAGAGCCACCAGACAGGGGTGGATCTACGGGTGCGAGAACCGTGCGGGCCGGGCTAGGTCAGTTGAGGATCAAGCCCGCAGACACACGGACTCTCCACAGGAAACGTCAAAGGGCAGCGCAAAAGGGCAGTGTAGCCGAATGCTACACCGCTGTCCACCAGTGTGCCTCGCGGCCACTCAAAGACATCTGGCAGCATCCCTGTTGCGGGCCGATTCGTCAAGCCCAGAGAGGGCATTCCGACCAGTTCCGGCAGAGTGAGAGGATACACAGCCCCTAAGAGGTGTGAGCTAATCAACATCGGGGAAAGAAGAAAAGTTCACGGTGTCGTCAAGAAATCCCCACTTCTCTGCCAGCTTCCCGGTTCGTCCGGCCCCACCGGGGGACGCCGCCGCACGAGAAGGCACGGTCAGCACGGCACCGCCCCGGTACCGCGCCCCGACTCACCCTCGGGGTTGCCGCTGCCCCTCGCCTCGCTGCACTACCCATCCACGCGATCGTGATTTAAATCACACAATCGTGGTAGAGGGCTCTCTGGCCCACTGTCGTGTTCTCCCCTGCCGCCGGCCACGCAGGCGCTCCCGGACACGCTCCCCGTGCCGCAGCCCAGAAAACAACGAAGGCGGCCGCCCCGCAAGGGGCAGCCGCCCGCCATAGCCGAAAAAGGCTTACTTCAGGGTCACGGTAGCGCCGGCACCCTCGAGGGCAGCCTTGGCCTTCTCCGCGGTCTCCTTGTTGACGCCCTCCAGCACCGGCTTGGGGGCGCTGTCGACCAGGTCCTTGGCGTCCTTGAGACCCAGGTTGGTGAGGCCGCGGACCTCCTTGATGACCTGGATCTTCTTGTCGCCAGCGGACTCGAGGATGACGTCGAACTCGTCCTTCTCCTCCTCAACAGCGGCCTCGCCGCCACCGCCACCGGCGGGAGCAGCGGCAACCACCGCAGCAGGAGCAGCAGCGGTGACGTCGAACTTCTCCTCGAACAGCTTGACGAACTCGGAGAGCTCCAGGAGAGTCATCTCCTCGAACGCGCTGAGCAGCTCCTCGTGGCTGAGCTTCGCCATGGTTGAGATCTCTCTTTCTCTACCGGCAGCCGCGCTCTGCGACGCGGCACCGAGCCTGCAACGCCGACGCGGACTGCGCCGGCCACGGACAGAAGATGCGGAACCTCCCCCACCGCGGAGAAGGCCGCGGGTCTACTGAGACTCCCCTCGCTTGTCCGCCAGCGCCTGGACCAGCCGCACAGCCTTGGACGGCAGCGCCTGGAACACGGCGGCAGCCTGGCTCTGCTTGGCCTTGAACGCGCCAGCGAGCTTCGAGAGGAGCACCTCGCGGGATTCGAGATCGGCCAGCTTGGTGATCTCTTCGGGCGTCATCGGCTTGCCGTCGATGAGGCCGCCCTTGATCACCAGCGCCGCGTTCTCCTTGGCGAAGTCACGCAGCCCTTTGGCTGCCTCCACCACGTCGCCCTTGACGAAGGCGATGGCGGAGGGACCCTTGAGCAGGTCGAGGACCTCGCTGTCCGTCACGCCGGCCTCTTTGGCCGCGATCTTGGTCAGCGTGTTCTTCGCCACACGGAAGCGTGCGTTCTGGCCGAGGCTGCGACGCAGCTCGGTGAGCTGCGCAACAGTGAGCCCGCGGTATTCGGTCAGCACGGCGCCGCTCGAGGTCTGGAATTCCTCCTTGAGCTCGGCGACCACTGCTGCCTTATCCGGCCTCGGCATGGGTCTCCTTCCAACGGTGAACACCGGTCGAGATCCCCGTGCGGCAAGCAGCGCGGTCGCGAAAGAATAAAGCCCCGGCACAAGCGCAGCGGGGCCCAGGATCGCGGACGCGGTGGACCACGTCACGGATCCGGAAGCTCACAGCAACCTGCGCGGGCCGCCCGACTGTTGCGGGACCTTAGGCCACCTCACGGGTGACGACCAGCGGTCTTCGGCAGTGTTCCATGCTAGGCGATAAGCAGAGCCGAGTCGAACGGGATCCTGCCCACACCATCTCAGCCGCAGCTCCGGGCACCTGCCCGCCCCGCCGTTCTGCCCCAGCGCTAGGGCGGAAGCTGCACCGTGCCAGGACATTGCCCGGATCGCGCATCCCACCTAGCGGCATATATATGGCGCAATTCACAGAAAACGGGCGCCTCGACAGTGTCGAGTGCGCCCGTTACCACCTCTGCGCTGAAACGTCAGGCAGCCTTCGCCGCCTCACGCGTGGCATTCGGGTCGACCGGGATACCGGGGCCCATCGTGGTGGTCAAGGTGATCTTCTTGATGTAGCGCCCCTTCGCAGCGGACGGCTTGAGCCGCAGCACCTCGTCGACGGCGGCCAGGTAGTTCTCCAGCAGCTTCTGCTCGTCGAAGGAGACCTTGCCGATGATGAGGTGGAGGTTGCCGTGGCGGTCGACGCGGAACTCGATCTTGCCGCCCTTGATGTCGGAGACCGCCTTGGCCACGTCCATGGTGACCGTGCCGGTCTTCGGGTTGGGCATGAGGCCGCGCGGACCGAGGATGCGGCCCAGGCGACCGATCTTGCCCATCATGTCGGGGGTGGCCACGACCGCGTCGAAGTCGAGGAAGCCCTGCTGGATCCGCTCGACCAGGTCGTCGTCGCCCACGTAGTCGGCGCCTGCGGCCCGGGCCTGCTCGGCACGCTCACCGGCAGCGAAGACCAGGACCCGGGCGGTCTTGCCGGTGCCGTGGGGCAGGTTGACGGTGCCGCGCACCATCTGGTCGGCCTTACGCGGGTCGACACCCAGCCGCATAGCGACCTCGACGGTCGCGTCGAACTTGACGGTGCTGGTCTCCTTGGCCAACCGGACAGCTTCGGCGGGCGTGTAGAGCCGAGTGCGGTCGATCTGCTCAGCCGCCTTGCGGTAGCTCTTGCTGCGCTTCACGGGTACTCCTGGGAAAGGCTTGTGGTGTGGGCCAGCGCCTGGCCCTGCCACGGAGGAACAAAGAGAAAAAGACAGTCGCCGGAAGGCGCCTGACTACTTGACTTCGATGCCCATGGAGCGGGCGGTGCCGGCGATGATCTTCTCGGCGGCTTCCAGGCTGGTGGTGTTCAGGTCAGGGAGCTTGGTCTGTGCGATCTCGCGGACCTGGTCCCGCGTGATCGAACCGGCGACGCTGCGGCTCGGCGTGCTGGCCCCCTTCTCCAGCCCGGCGGCCTTGAGGATCAGCGCAGGCGCCGGAGGCGTCTTGGTGACGAAGCTGAAGGAGCGGTCCTCGTAGATAGAGATTTCTACGGGGATGATGTTGCCGCGCTGGGATTCTGTAGCAGCGTTGTACTGCTTGCAGAATTCCATGATGTTGACGCCGTGCGGACCAAGCGCGGTACCGACAGGCGGCGCCGGAGTGGCCTGACCAGCGGGAAGCTGGACCTTAACCACAGCCGCAAGCTTCTTCTTCGGAGGCATTTCGGGTCCTTGTCTTACATCTCGGGTTGATCATGGCCCCTCGCCCCGCCTGCGTAGCGGGGCACACGGCGGCCCAGGGCAGGGCAGCCGGGATTTCCTGCCCCCGGAACGTGGCGGGGGCGGCTCGGTGACCGCGGGGACCGTTCGGTCGTCTTCCAGCCTTACGGGCCAGTGCATGACGGGCCCACCGAGGTGGACCCGTCAAGTCTAAGCGAACTGTCAGATCTTGGAGACCTGGTTGAATCCCAGTTCCACCGGTGTCTCCCGCCCGAAGATCGACACCAACACCTTGAGCTTCTGGGTGTCGGGGTTGACCTCGCTGACGGTGGCGGGAAGCGTGGCGAAGGGACCGTCCATCACGGTGACTGACTCGCCGATCTCGTATTCGACCTCGCCACGAGGCTCGGCTTCCTTCTTCGCCTGCTCCTCTTCCGTCTCGGGCTCGGGCGCCAACAGTTCCGCAACCTCGTCGAGGCTCAGCGGGACAGGGCGGTTCGACAGACCCACGAAACCGGTGACGCCAGGCGTGTGCCGGACGGCCGCCCAGGACTCGTCGGTGAGTTCCATGCGGACCAGCACGTAGCCGGGCAGCACCTTCTCGGTGACCTGCTGTCGCTTGCCGCTCTTGACCTCAGTGACCTCCTGCGTAGGCACCTCAACCTGGAAAATGTAGTCCTCCATGTTGAGGGACTGCGTGCGGTTCTCCAGGTTGGCCTTCACCCGGTTCTCGTAGCCCGCGTAGGTGTGCACGACGTACCATTCGCCGGGCAGCAGCCGAAGCTCGGCTTTGAACTCCTCGATCGGGTCGAGCTCGGGAGTCTGGTCCTTGGAGGTGTCGCTCTCCTGGGCCTCGACTTCGTCGGCAACCTCAGCAGCTTCCGCCTGCTCGGCACGCGGACCGGTCTCTTCCGCCGACGACTGATCCCGCTCCTCGTTGGGGAGGTCGTCAGAGGTCAGTGGGGACTCGGACACGGCTGCTCTTTCTCTCGTCGGATTAAGCGCTCACTACTGGCTTCGAAAACACAAGAGGCCAGCACTGTCAGCTTATGGTCTCACCCGAGGCGATGAGACCTTTCTGACCGTGCCGACCTCGGATATGCCGGGTTAGGCTGCCTGGCCCACCAGGCCATACAGCCAGGTGACGCCTTCGCCGAAGCCGAAGTTCACGAGGGACACATAGCCGATCATGATCAGCACGAACACGATGACCACAACGGTGTAGGTAAAGAGTTCGCGCTGAGTTGGCCAGCGGACCTTACGGAGTTCAGCGACGACCTGCTTGGTGAAGGTCACCGGACCGGTACGACGCTTCCGCTCCCCGCTCTTGGCGCCCGTGTCAGTCTGTGCCACCTCAGGTCCTTAGGGCTCGGGACACTCTGCTCTCAGAGTCTCGTTTGCAGGGCAGAAGGGACTCGAACCCCCAACCGCCGGTTTTGGAGACCGGTGCTCTACCAATTGAGCTACTGCCCTTGGCCATGCCTGACTACACGATAACCGGTTACCGGCTTCCACGGCCAGATAGCCCGCAGTCGTCGGCTGCGAACCGGCTATCAGTGGCCAGAGTCTATGCCAACTCTGTGCCTATAACCAACTCGGATTCCGTTATCGCTGGTAAGCAAGGTGCAGCGGAGAGTGACACCCGGGTGACTTTCGTCCTTTCCCGTCGGCCTACCGGAGTATCAAACTCCGGAAGCAGGCATGGAACGATGGAGCCATGACTGACCGACCTCGTATCTCCGCACGCATCGGCGGTATCTCCGAGTCAGCGACCCTGGCGGTGGACGCCAAGGCCAAGGCCCTGAAGGCCGCTGGGCATCCCGTGATCGGCTTCGGCGCCGGGGAGCCTGACTTCCCCACGCCCGACTACATCGTGGAGGCAGCGGTCGCCGCCTGCCGCGACTCGCGCTTCCACCGCTACACCCCGGCGGGAGGCCTCCCCGAACTCAAGGAAGCCATCGCGGCTAAGACGCTGCGCGACTCCGGCTACCGGGTGGAGCCGAACCAAGTCCTGGTCACCAACGGCGGCAAGCAAGCGATCTACGAGGCGTTCGCCACGCTGCTCGATCCGGGCGACGAGGTCATCGTGATCGCGCCCTACTGGACCACCTACCCTGAATCGATCCGGCTGGCCGGAGGAACCCCGGTCTACGTGGTCACCGACGAGTCCACTGGCTACCTGGCCACGGTCGAGCAGCTGGAGGCGGCCCGCACCGACCGCACCAAGGTGCTGCTGTTCGTCTCCCCCTCGAACCCGACCGGCGCGGTGTACTCGCCCGAGCAGGTCCGCGAGATCGGCCGGTGGGCCCTCGAACACAACCTGTGGGTGCTCACCGACGAGATCTACGAGCACCTCGTCTACGGGGACGCCCGGTTCTCCTCGATGCCGGTGGAAGTTCCGGAACTGGCCGACCGCACCGTGGTGGTCAACGGGGTGGCCAAGACCTACGCCATGACCGGGTGGCGGGTCGGCTGGCTCATCGGCCCCGTGGACGTGGTCAAGGCTGCGACCAACCTGCAGTCGCACGCCACCTCCAATGTGGCCAACGTCTCGCAGGCCGCGGCTCTGGCAGCGGTCTCCGGCGACCTGTCGGCCGTGGAGGAGATGAAGCAGGCCTTCGACCGGCGGCGGCAGACCATTGTGCGGATGCTCAACGAGATCCCCGGTGTGGTGTGCCCCGAGCCCCAGGGCGCGTTCTACGCCTACCCGTCGGTCAAGGAGATCCTCGGCAAGGAGATCCGCGGTCAGCGTCCGCAGACCTCCAGCGAGCTGGCGTCGCTGATCCTGGAGCACGCCAAGGTCGCGGTGGTCCCGGGCGAGGCGTTCGGCACTCCGGGCTACCTGCGGTTGTCCTACGCGTTGAGCGACGCCGATCTGGTCGAAGGGGTCAGCCGGATCGCCAAGCTGCTGAGCGAAGCCCACTGACCGGCGTCAGGTGCGGCGCCTCGCGGCTGTGCGGGGCAGGTGGCCGTACCAGCTGAGCCGTCCGTCCTCGAGGCGGACGGCTTCTTTCGTTTCATTGGGCACCATTGGGAGACGCTTTACGGCACCCTTGTGTCATGAGACGTCCCATCGAACAACTTCCCAAAGCCCACCTCCACCTGCACTTCACCGGTTCGATGCGGCATTCCACCCTGATCGAGCTGGCAGCCAAGCACGGGGTGCACCTGCCGCACGCGCTGGTCGAGGAGTGGCCGCCGAAGCTGCGTGCCACCGACGAACGGGGCTGGTTCCGCTTCCAGCGGCTCTACGACATCGCCCGTTCGGTGCTGCAAACCCCCGACGACCTGTACCGGCTGCTGCGGGAGACCGCCGAGGACGAGCGGGCTGCCGGTGCCGGCTGGCTGGAGATCCAGGTGGATCCCAGCGGGTATGCGTCCCGTTTCGGTGGTCTGACCGCCACGCTCGAGTTGATCCTGGACGCCGCGCAGGTTGCGGAGGCGGCGACCGGGGTGGGGATCGGGGTGATGGTGGCGGCCAACCGGACCAAGCATCCGCTGGACGCCAAGACCCTGGCCCGGCTGGCGGTCCAGTACGCGGGCCGCGGGGTCGTGTCTTTCGGGTTGAACAATGACGAGCGGCGCGGGCGGGCCCTGGATTTCGAGGGCGCGTTCCGGATTGCGCGCCGGGCCGACCTGCTGCTGGCGCCGCACGGCGGGGAGTTGAGCGGGCCGCGGAGTGTGCGCGAGTGCCTGGACATGCTGCAGGCCGACCGCATCGGGCACGGGGTGCGCGCGGTCGAAGACCCTGTCCTGGTGGAGCGGCTGGCCGCGCAGGAGGTGACCCTCGAAGTGTGTCCGACCTCGAACGTCAGTCTCGGGGTGGTCGACGAGCTCGAGGAGGTCCCGCTTCGCCGGTTGTTCGACGCGGGGGTGCCGGTCGCGCTCGGCGCCGACGACCCGCTGCTGTTCGGTCCCCGGCTGGCCGAGCAGTACCACATCGCCCGGGAGGTCTTCGGCTTCTCTGATGCGGAGCTGGCCGAACTGGCCCGGATGTCGATCCGCGCGTCCGGTGCCCCGGAGGCGCGGAAGAAGGAGATGCTCGCCGGAGTGGACGCCTGGCTGGCAGCCCCGCCCGCCCGCTCCTAGGCCCTGCGGGTGAGGCTGCCGGCCGGGCCCTCTCCTCAGGCTGTGGACAGCACGAGTTGGCCGAGCCCTTGGACCACCATGACCAGGCCGGCGAGGAAGAACAGGGTGGCCGCCCCGATCCGGATGACGTGCTCTGGAAGCTTCTTCCCCAGCAGCGCGCCGAGCGCGATCCCGAGAGCGTCCGCCGCGACCATGCCCACGGTGGAGCCGATCCACACCGCCAGCCACGACAGGGGGATGCCCACGTGGTCTGCGCCGACGGTGACCGTGGCGAGCATGGTCTTGTCGCCGAGTTCGGCGAGGAAGAAGATCATGGCCACGGTGAGGAACACGGAACGGGTGGGCCGTGTGGCCGCGCGTGCTTCGTCAGCGTCGGTGAGTTCGTCGCCGCGGAGGGTCCACACTCCGAAGCCGAGGAAAGCCAGGCCGGCGATGAGGGACAGCCAGTCGTGGGGCAGGGCCATGCCCAGGATCTCGGCGAGCAGCACGCTGATGCCGTGGACGACGACCGTGGCCGCGGTGATCCCCAGTAGGACGGTGCGGATCCGGTAGCGGCTGGCCAAGGACATCGCCACCAATTGGGTTTTGTCCCCCATTTCGGCGACGAGGACCACGGCCGTGCTCATGCCCAGAGCACCGAGAAAAGCCATTAATTCCGCCCCTCATTTTTATTTTCGGGAAGAAGAAAGGTGAATACCGCTCTTCATCCCGAAAACACCCGAGCATTCGAGGGGTTTGTCCGCTGGAATATACACCCGCGTGATCCAGGCCACTCCTGGTGAGAGCCGGTGGAGTGCCCACGCAGCGCAAGGACTACTCCCCTCTGCACGGCATCCACCGTAGTGAAGAGAATTCGAGAGGGCAATTCATTGGAATGGCTTTTTTAAATCGGGCCCCAGGCAAACAAAAGAGTTCGGTGCGCCTTATTTTTCTTTTGGCTCAGGCCAAGAGATGTGTTGGTTTTATCGCCCGTGGTCGGGGGGTGCAGCGGGGGCGCGGAGGCGGTCTGCTTTCTGTCCGCGGCAGGGCAGGGGGTGTCCTGGGGTCAGGGGAAGACCACGGCGGGAAAAGGCCGCGGAGCAGAAAGCCTCGAGGGGGAAGTGTCCGCGGGCAGTCAGGAGCGGCCTGGCGGCGCGCTGCCGCGTCCGCCTGGCCGCGGTGCTCCCCGTTCAGAGGGTGACGCCGATCATGACCGGCTCGTTGACCAGCGTGATCCCGAATACGCGGGCCACGCCCGCGCGCACTTCACGCGCCAGGGCCAGCAGGTCGGCGGTGGTGGCGCCGCCCCGGTTGGTCAACGCCAGCGTGTGCTTGGTGGAGATGCCCACCGGTCCGGTGCCGTACCCCTTGGGGAAGCCCGCGCGTTCGATCAGCCAGGCGGCCGACGTCTTCACGCGGCCGTCGCCATCCGGGTAGGCGGGTGGGGTCACCTCCGGACCGAGCACTTCCGCGACCCGCTGGGTGAACCGAGCGAACTCGTCGGCGGACAGGATCGGGTTGGTGAAGAACGATCCTGCGCTGCGCGTGTCCGGGTCCGCAGGGTCGAGCACCATGCCTTTGCTGCGGCGCAGGGACAGCACGGCGTCGCGGACGTCCGCGAGCGGTACCTGGTCGCCTTGGGAAACGCCGAGGCTGCGGGCTAGTTCGGCGTACCTGATCGGACGGCTCAGCTTCGACCGGGTCAGTTCGAAGACCACGTCGCACACCACGTAGCGGTCGCGGCCCTTGAAGATGCTGGTGCGGTAGGCGAACCCGCACTCCGCGGCCGAGAGCACTCTGGTGCGGTCTGCTGCGCGGTCGTAGACCGTGACTTCGACCACGGTCTGGCTGATGTCCTGGCCGTAGGCGCCCACGTTCTGGATGGGGGTGGCGCCGACCCGGCCGGGGATACCGGAGAGGGCTTCCACTCCGGACAGTCCCTCGTCTACACAGCGGGCGACGAAGGAGTCCCATTCCATCCCGGCGTCAACGCGCACGCGGACGACGGTGTCGTCGACTTCGGTGTAGGAGAGGTCGGAGGAGTCCACCTGGATCACCGTGCCCGCGAACCCTTCGTCGGCCACCACCAGGTTGCTGCCGCCGCCCAGCACGAGCAGCGGGTCGCCGCTGCGGTCGACGTCCCGCACGGTCGCGATCAGTTCGTCGGTGCTGGCCACGGAGCAGAAGCGTGCGGCGGGGCCGCCCAGCCCGAGCGTGGTGTAGTCGGCGAGCGGCACGTTGCGGGCGAAGCTGGTGGTCACGGGTGGCACCTCTGTGGGTCTGGGAGCGGAAACCTCCTGTGCCGCAGCCTGGTGCGGCACAGGGCCCGGAACAGTCAGGGCAGGCGCACCACGGCGGTGGAGCGCGCCAGGACCTTGGCGCCGGCGGAACGGGCGGTGATGGTGACGACAACCTGGTTGTCGTCGAGCTTCTTCGTGACGGTTCCGCCGACCACGAGTTCGGCTCCCTCGTCGTCGTCCGGGACGACGACAGGAGCGGAGAAGCGGACCCCGTACTCCACCACCGCGCCAGGGTCGCCGACCCAGTCGGTGATGACGCGGCCGGCCTGGGCCATGGTGAACATGCCGTGCGCGATCACACCGGGCAGTCCCACGTTGCGGGCGACCCGGTCGCTCCAGTGGATGGGGTTGAAGTCGCCGGAGGCTCCGGCGTAGCGGACGAGGTCGCTGCGACGCACCCGGAACGTCCGCTCGGGCAGTTCCGTGCCCACCTCAACGTCGGCATACCGGACAGTGGTCATCTGGGCTGCTCCTCACTCACGTCCCGGACGGTGCATCGCCGCGTACCACGAGCATGGTGACCGAGGTGACGACGTGTTCCCCGGCCGTGGTGGCGATCTCGCTTTCCAAGGTCAGCATCTCGTTGCCGGCCAGGGATTTGATGTCGGTGATCGTGGTGCGGCAGGTCACCACGTCCCCGGCCTGGAGGGGGCGGCTGTAGCGGAACCGCTGGTCCCCGTGGACCACCCGGGAGAAGTCCAGGGCCAGTTCAGGGTCGGCGATAGCCTGCCCCGCACCTTCCATGCTCAGGATGATGGGGAAGGTGGGAGGCGCGATGACGTCGGTGTACCCGGCTTCTTTGGCGTGGGCAGGATCGCGGTAGAGCGGGTTCGGGTCCGAGATCGCGTCCGCGAACTCGCGGATCTTGACCCGGGTCACCTCATAGGGCTCGGGGAGCTCGTATGCCCGTCCCAGATAGTCGCGGTTGATCGCCATCGACGTCCTTCACTTGTCACACCGTGGGGTCTCATCATGCCGGGTCGTGCCGGAACTGGGACAGGGCCAACACACCGGTAGCCCAGTGAGCGGGCAGGCTCACTGGGCTACCGGGAAGTCCAGACCGCGTCCGGTCGGAATCTGAAGATCCACCACGACCGCTGCTGGGCCGCGCTCCACTGTTGAGCGCTGGCGGCCTGCGGGATATCGACCTAGCGGGTTTCCCTGTGCTCCCGATGCGTACGGCAGTTGGGGCAGTACTTCCTCAGCTCGAGGCGGTCGGGAGTGTTCCGACGGTTCTTGCGGGTGATGTAGTTGCGGTGCTTGCACTCCTGGCAGGCCAGGGTGATCTTCGGCCTCACGTCGGTGGCAGCCACAGTGGAGTGCCTTTCTCACTGAGCGACAACGGACATTGAAAAAACCCGCGTTCGTCCCCGGTTTCCGGGGGTCCCGCAGGTAGTAGCGGAGGCCGGACTCGAACCGACGACACAGCGATTATGAGCCGCTTGCTCTACCGACTGAGCTACTCCGCCTTGAATCGAGAATCCGGTCCACCAGCAGCGACACCGGCTCTTGACCTGGCCGGCGAGTGGCCTGTCTGACGACCGACCACGTGCGTGGACCGGACCTCAATCGTGGAGCCCCTTTACGGAATCGAACCGTAGACCTTCTCCTTACCATGGAGACGCTCTGCCGACTGAGCTAAAGGGGCACGCTCTGTTGGCTTCCCCCTTTTGGGGTCCGCCCTTCGCGTTGATTCGAATATACATCGCTTCCGGGGTGCTCTGCCAACTCGAAGCCCGGCGCACTGCTCTCGAATCTCGCCGCGGCCAGCACCCTAGGCGCTGCCCGCCCTCTCCCTTCTCACTATATCCGCAGGTCATCGGACGTGTTACCGGGTCTATGGACCGCTCATCCTGGAGATCAGGTTCCATCTCGGAGATCAGTGCGGGGTCACCCAGACGTTCGACAGGGCGTCGCGGTGGATCGTCCGGATATCCGCAGGCAGGTTGAGGCGGCGCAGCGCATCAGGCAGGCGGGTGTCGTGGGTGAAGACCACGAGCTGCCGGTGACGGCCCACCTCCGCCAAGACCGTGGCCAGTCCCTCCACGGTCTCGGTGTCCATCGCCTGCACCGGGTCGTCGAGCAGCAGGAAACCGAACGGGTTGCCCGGCACCAGGGTGCGGGGCAGGCAGATGGAGAGCGCGAGGGCCTGGAACTCGCCCTGGCTGAGCAGCCCGGGAGCGCTGTCCGGCCCGTCGATGCCCTCCACGCTCACGTCGACCGCGACGCGGCGCTGTGCTCCCCGGCCCACCAGGCGCAGCGCTGTCAGGTCGATGTGGCGCTCCTGGCGGAGCTGCGCCCACACCTTCTCGGCGTGGGCGGCCAAGGGAGTGAGCCGTTCCGCGCGCATCTCGCGAGCGACCGCGGACAGCCAGTCCAGGGCCCGGCGGGCGGGCTCCAAGCGCTGGCGCGCGGTGAGGGCCTCCCGTGCGTCCTCGAGCCAGGCGCCCAACTGTTCGGCGAGGCCCGCCCAGCCGTCAGTGGGATCGGTGAGCTGCTCGGTGGCGGCCTTGCGCGCGGCGATCGCTGCGGAGCGCAGCCGCCGCCCCACGGTTTCCAGGTGGTTGGCCAACTGGGTGAGGTCGGTGATCTCCGCCCCGGCCGCCCACTCGGCCCAGATCTGGCCCAGCTCGCTCTCCGGCGGCAGCCACGAGGGCGGCGGGGCCATGAGGAACCGGGCTTGGTCTCGGGCGGTTTCGGCCCGCTGGTAGGCGTCTGCGGTGCTCGCGGCGATGGGTTCCAGTCGGGCGATCTCCGCGCGGACGCGGTTGACCCACTCCGGGCCGAGCGCATTGGGGGCGCCGCAGGTCAGGCAGTCGGTTTCAGCGGGGTAGCGCTCGTGGTGGTCCAGTGCCTGGCGGAGCAGCTCCACCAGGCTGCGTGCCCGGTCCCCTTTGGTCCCCGCGGTCATGGCGAGCTCCATCGCGGCGCCGCGCAGCTCGCTGGCCACGTCGTTGATGAGGGAGCGTTCGGGCACTGCGAGACGGCGCAGGCGGCGGAGCACGACCTGCTGGGCAGGGTCGGCGGGCCCTTTGTCGGCGGCGATCGCGGCCAACCGGTCCAGGTCGAGCGAGGAGGAGGTCAGCAGTTCGACGGCGGTGGCGGCCCGGGGGTCGTTGCTGGCGCGCAGCTGGTCCAGGAGGTAGGGCAGGTCGTGGGCGGGGCGCTGGGTGGTTTTGGCGAGCCGGTCGCACGCTTTGGCCAGTCGGCGTTCGATCTCGGTGAGTTCGCTCAGTCCGAGCAGCGCGGTCAGCGTATCGTAGAGCTCGGCGGAGCGTCCCGTGATGGTGCGACCCAGTTCGTCGTAGGAGAGGAAGGGCCGGTACCGGGCGAGGTCCTCTCCCCAGCCGAGGCTGGCGAGGCCGCCGACGTCCCCGGTGGGCAGGACTACTTCGCCGCGGGCGGAGCGGACGCTCTCCCCGGTCCACACCCGGGTGACCCGGGTCACTCCTTCCTCGCCCACCCGCTGCAACTCGACAGTGATTTCCGTCACGTCGTCGCAGTGCAGGTTGCGCCAGCCGTCCCGCCACGCCGTGGGCATGGCTTCCCAGCGGAGGTTACGGCCGGTAAGAGCGGCCTCTACTGCTTCGGCGAAGCTGGATTTCCCGGATCCGTTGCGGCCCACGATCACGGTGAGGCCGGGGCCGGGCGGGAATTCGAGGGTGGCGGCGCGGCCGATGCCACGGAAGCCTTGGACACGGACTCGCCTGAGATAGCAGTGCCGGAGGTGCCGCGGCTGCGCCGGCGCCGGTCCGGAGGACGGGAGGGGGAGGTCGACTTGTTCCCCGCGCAGGCAGGCGGCGAGCGCGTCGTCACCGTGGATGGCGGCGAGGACCCATCGGCGTGCCGTGGGGTCCAGTGGCGACTGGGCCAACCGCTCCCCTAAGGCGTAGAAGGGGGAGGTTGTCGACCTCGGCTGTGAAGGCTCCGCTGTGAATCCCTGGGAGGTCGTCACCGTCGTCACCACACCTGCTCCGTTCGTGGCCTCGCCTGTGCAGATTAGGACATAGCGGGCGAATTTCCCATCGTGCCGCGGCCCCGTGCCCGGGAGCCGGGACAGTGGGCGGGAAACGCCCGCGACCCCGACTCCACGATCTTTCGCCCTCGCCCCACCACGGCAGGCAAGAAGCGATCTTTATCACACTCCATTGAGGCGGCGCCGTTTGCCGTCCCAGGTGAAGTGCAAGGTGGCGATCCCGGGTTCCGCCGGGTCGCGCAGGCATTCGTAGATGTTGAGCTTGGGGACGTTCGGGAAGCAGCCCCAGACGCGCTCCGAGGTGAGCATGAAGTCGAGGTCGAGTTCGACGAGCATGCCCAGCAGACGGCCGTGGGTGGGTTCGTCGACCTTGGCGAACGCGTCGTCGAGCAGGATCAGCCGGGGGGTCTGCGGGGCGTGGACGGCGAGCGCGCTGAACTGGGCTGCTGCCGCAGCGAACAGCACCAGGTAGGCGATCACCCGCTGTTCGCCCTGGCTGAGCGCGGTGCGGTGGGTGAGGCGCCGCTCCCGTTCCGGGTGGGCGGCGTCGGTGACGTAGACGGTGAAGGCGAACCAGGACCGGTAGTCCAGCGCGGCGCGCAACTGTGCGCTTCCGGTCGCTGTGGGGTCGAGGCGGCGGATCGCCTCGATGCAGCGGCGCAGGGCGTCGCGGAGCCGGGTGGTCTCCACGCGGGTGCGCTCCTCGGCCGGGCGTTCCAAAAGCGGCACCACCGCGTGGATGTCCTCGTCCGCATCAGGAGCGAGCGTCCACTCCAGACGCACCCCGAGACCTTGGGAGGTGGTGACCTCCCCCAGGACGCTGTTCATCGCGTCGATGAGCTCTCGCGCCTCGCTGATCTGGCGGGACAGGTGTCCCGCAAGCTCCCCGAGGAGGTGCCGTTCGTAGGCTTCCTCTTCGCGGGCCGCCACGGTCTCTTCCGCTTCGGTGATCCGCGTGCGCAGCCGCTCGGCGTAGTCGACGATGTCGTGGGTGCCGTGATCGTCGTGGACGGTGACCCGTTTCACCCCTGCGGGTTCGGTGAGTTCGGTGCGGGCCGCCACGGCGGGAATTGCGGCGAGGCCGCGGTGCAGCTCCTCGTGGCCGCGCAAGATGCCGCTGTCGTCGACATCCGTGTCGCTCTGGTCGAGTCCGGACTCGATCGCGCTGATCAGCGTGTCGAGGACGCGGATGCGCTTGGTGAGGTCGTCGCTGCGCTCCGGGTCGGATTCCGCTGCATCGTAGGCGGCCAGCGCTCCCTCAGGTTCAGCGAGTTCACGGAGTCCTGCCGCGGCCAGCAGTCCCTGGTCGACTTCCCCGGTGGGGGTGGCGAGCATGGCTCGGAGCCGCGCTCCGGCGGCCAAGGCACGGTGGGCCTGTTCGGCGCGTTCCACCGTGGCAGCGCTGTGGCGGGTCTCGACCGCGACCCGCTCGTCCCGGATGCGTTGGGCGTCCCGTTCGACTGCGGGCAGGGCCTCGTCCGCGGTGTGGGCGCGGGAGCGCACCTGTTCGATCGCGTTCTCGATCTGCGCCGGGTCGGCGGCGCTGGCCCGGTCGGTGAGCTCGGTCTCGCGCCGAACGGTGATCATGTCGTTGATGGCGGCGCTGGCCGCGTCCTCGGCGACGATGCGGGCTTCCCGGGCCCGTTTCCAGTCGGCGACGTGGCGCCGGTAGTCCTCGAGTCGTCCGGCGAGGATCTCCAAGTCCCGGTGGGCCGCGGAGATCTGCACGCGCAGCGCCCCCAGGGCCCCGCGGATCCGGGCGAGCTCCTCGTAGTGGGCGGGGAGCTGGTGTTTCAGGGCGAGCTCGGCCAGCGACGCCCGCTGTTCGAGGGCGGCGCTGCGGGCTGCGTCAGCGGCTGCGCGGGCCGCGGCGTGGGCGCGGACGGTCGCGGCGAGCCAGGTGCGGGCCTCGTCCAGCACGGCCCAGGCCGCGGCAAGGTCGGCGCCGGAGGGGACGGACCGGTTGATCCGCACCAGGCTCTCGTAGCGGTTGTCGATCTCGGCGCGGCGCTCCTGGGCTTCGGCGAGCAGCGCCTCCGCCATTTCGATGCGCCGTTCAGCTTTGGCCCGGTGGCGTTCGAGCGCCTGGGCGCGGGCCTCCTCCCCGATGTATTCGGCGGTGGCCTTGTGGTGGCGTCCCCAGGCGACGCCGAGCCGCCAGCGCCCGTCGAGGGAGACGTAGTTCTCTGCTCCGGAAGACGCGTCAGCGGGCTGGAACCAGGACGATCCGTCTCCGGATGGCGCGGGGGATTCTTCGTCGCCGAGCAGGCGGATGGAGGAGAGCAGTGCGGTGACCGCGGCACGGTCGGCTTTCACGGACTCGTCCTCGACCGGAACCAGAGCGTCGGCCAGGGTACGGCCGCTGAGCGCCGCGGTGGGGCTGAGCAGCAGGTCCCTAGTGTCGTGGTCGACGACTGTCCCTTCGGGGGTGATAAGTCCGACAAGCAGGCCGGAGGCTTCCAGAGCGGCTTCGAGCCCGGCCCGCTCCTCAGGGGAGAGATGGTCGGCGAAGTCGACCGCGCGGTAGAGGGGAACGCCGGCGTCAGCGTCCCGTGGGGCGGTGGCCCAGGCCGGACGAGGCGCGGTGACGGGGGCGGTCTCGTCTGCGCGGCGCTCCGCGAGTTCCGCGAGTTCCGCGGCGAGGTCGTGCTCCTCGCTGAGGGCTGCGTCCCGGGTGTGGCGCACCTGGGCGAGGAGCGGTTCAACGACCGCGTGGGCCTCGTGGAGCACGGTTTCCGGCAGATCCGCGGACAGGACGCGCAAGTCTTCGTCGAGCGGAGGCTCGACGCGCTGTTCCAAAGCGTCCAACGCCCCTTCGATGTCGACGTCGTCCGGGGCAGCGGCGCGCAGGGCGTTGCACCATTCACGGACGGCGGCAGCGT
The DNA here is from genome assembly GCF_017577275.1 of Thermobifida sp. NCBI lineage: Bacteria > Bacillati > Actinomycetota > Actinomycetes > Streptosporangiales > Nocardiopsidaceae > Thermobifida > Thermobifida sp. Next base: position 132,572 of record NZ_PITY01000017.1, on the reverse strand, counting down.
AGTCGTCGCTGGCTTCGCGGACCTGGTCGATGGCGGAGCGTTCCCGTTCCCGGGCTTGTTCGACGTGGCTGTCCGCCCATTCCGCTTCGCTGGTGAGGTCGGCTTCCCGGCGTTCGGCCGCTTCCAGTTCCAGGGCGCGCTGGTAGAGGTCGTCGACGAGGGTTTCGCGCTCGGCGGCGGCAGCGTCGGTGTGGGTGAGCCGGTCGTGGAGGTCGGCGAGCCGTCGCCGCAGCGCGTCTATCTCGAGTCCCTGAACCGGGGGGCGTTCCACGGCCTGCTCGAGCCCTTCAAGGTTGACCTGGGTGACGCTTTCCCGGGGGGCGAGGGTGACCCGGACCGGCTGGGGGACTTCGCCGAGGCGGGCAGGGTCGATGCCGGAGGCGCGCGCGGCGTCGCGGAGACCGAAGTGAAGGCGGCGCAGTCCCCCGATGCCGCGTTCGATGGCGGCGCAGTCGCGGTCGATGCGGTGGTGGGCCTGGGATTCCGCGGAACGGGCGTGTTCGCTGGCGACCCAGGCGGCTTCGGCGGCGCGGATGTAGGCGGCTACCGCGGCGTAGCGGGCTTCGCGTTCTCCCCGGCTCAAGGCCTGCCGCGGGTGCGCGGCGCTTGCGGTGAGGGTCGCCGCGTCCGAGTGTGCGGTGTCCCGGGTGCGGCGCAGGCGGTCGCGTTCCTCTTGTGCCTTGCTCTCCGCGGAGACGAGGGTGTCGAGTTCGGCTTCGAGCCGGGCGAGTTCCGCGTCGCGTTCCTCGAATGCGGTGATCTGCTCGCGTACCGCCGCGGCCTGCTGGCGTAGGACGCCGTGCAGGTAGCCGCGGTAGTCGGTGAGGAAGGCGGTGGCGTGCTCGTGGGCGGTGCGCAGCGCGGTGAGGCGGGCGCGGGCGCTTTCCAGGTCGGCGATGTTGCGGGCGACCTCGTCGAGGACGGCGTCGTCCATCGGGGGGAGGGCTTCGGACAGTACGGAGACGAGTTCGCCGGCTTCGAGGCGTTCGCCGACGGTGGGGCGGCGGAGCCGGTAGAGCAGGTGGATGAGGTTGCGGTACCGCATGGGGTCGTCGAGGCCGAACAGGTCGCGCATGACCCTGGTGCGGTAGCCGAGGGCGGTGTCGTAGCAGTTGTCGGGGCCGACCGCGGCGCGGAGGCGTTCGATGGGCAGCGGGCGGCCGCCCTCGATGAGGGTGAGATCGTCGCCGACGCGGCGGTCGGTGACGAAGAAGATCGGGCGGGCGTCAGGCTGGTCGGGTACGGCGAGGACTGCGGCGCCGAGGGTGCGCCGCTGCGGTTGGCCGTCGTCGCCGCGGCGGGCGAATTCGACCCACAGGTAGCCCAGCGTGGTGGTGTCGGTCTGGGTGGCGGTGGTGTCCCCGGTCTCGGTGGCGGTGCGCCCTTCCAGCATGAGCCAGCGCAGGCTGGTCCGGCTGGTGCCGGTGGTGTCGAGACGGCGGGCGTCTCCGTCAAGGAGGAAGGGCAGCAGCATTTCCAGGGCTTTGGATTTCCCTGCCCCGTTACGTCCGCGCAGGAGCAGGCGCCCGTCCCCGAATTCGAAGATGTGGTTGTCGTACTGCCAGACGTTGTGGATCCCGGCACGTTCGAGCCGGTAGCGCTTGGGGAGGGTGGTGTCCTGTCTCATCGGCCGTCCTCCACTCCGTACCGCTCGTCTTGGGGCCCACCGTGCCGGATAGGCAGGGCTCCGGGGATGGGGTCATTGTCCCGGATGCAAGAGATGATCGGGAATGTCTCTTTTGTCGTGCGGGTGGTTGTCGCACCGTGGTCGCTCATTCGGCATCGCTCCGGGCGAAAGCGGCGTCGCGGTAGCGTGCGGCGGCGGCGAGCAGTCGCCACCCTTCGGTCAGGCGTTGAGGCGCGTCGTCGGTGGTGACACGGTCGAGCAGTCGACTGTCGTGGAGCAGGGTCAGGATGCGTTCGGCGAGATCGTCAGGGTCGGGGACGTGACTGTGGGCAGTGTGTGACCACTGGTGGACGTTGTCAACGACCGCGGCGAGTTCCGTGTCGAGCAGCTCCGCGGGGATCGGAATCCCGTGGCTGAACGGCGGCGGGGCGAGCATGGTGACGAGGCGGGACAGCAGGACCAGGGCGGAGTAGCTCACCAGTCCTTTTCCGGGGAAGGTCGTGGGATGGACGGCTTCCCGGGGGTCATCCATGGCCTCTGCAGGCATGATCAGGGCCACGCCTTCGGCGCGGATCTCCAGGTCGCAGCCGAGGAGATCCGCGAGTTCCGCTGCGGCCCGCCACTGGTGGCGGGCGAGCTGGACCCGGTGGACCGTGCTGAGCTCTTCCCGGTAGACGACCGGGGTTTCCGCGAGCAGGCGGCGCAGGGTGAGTTCGGCGGCTTTCTCGTCGGAGGAGACCGAGTCGCGTTGGACCAGGTTGACGAACTCCTCCGGGGTGGCCGTGTGCGGGATGTGGGCGAGCAGGTGCGCGGCGATCCCGTGGTTGACGGCCAGGGCGACTTCGCAGGTGCCGTCCCTGGCGTAGTCGGCGAGCCGTCCCCCGGTCTCGGTGAGCACCCCCCATCCGACGAGTCTGGTGAGCCCGGCGACGAAAGCGCGGCGCTCCCCCAGCCTCGCTTCGGGGTCGAGGGCGAGCCCGGCCTCCTCGGCAGCGGCCCGCACCCCCGCAGCCAGCTCGGCGACGGTGGTGCGCGGACCTGCATCGGGCAGGGCCGCGAGAGTCAACGCCATATAGGTGTAGGCGCGCGGGGTGAACGGCGCGCCGCTGTCGCGGAGCAGTGGGGTGGTCACCGTGTGGACCAGCCCGGTCTTCACCAGCCTGGCGTGGTCGTCGGCGATGAGCAGCTCGTAGCCGAGCACGCGCCGGAACTGGCGGACGAGCCAGTCGGAGTGGGCTTGGACGAGCGCGAAATCCTCGGGATGGCTGTGCACGGTGATGAGGGGGTCCGCCAGTAGTCGGCGGGCCGCAGCCTGACGCTCAATGGTGAGCGCGATGTCCTCCTTCGCGGCCACGTTCTGGCGTCACCTTCCTGGTCGGGGTGGGAGTGCTTGCGAAGACAGGAGCGGGTGGCGGCTGCTTACACCGCGAGGTTGTCGGCGTCGTCCGACCCACTCATTGCCGGGACGGGGGTGTGGGGCTCCGTGTCGGTGTCCGCTACGGCGTCGCTGCCGTGCTCGGGTTCGGTGCGGGCGTAAGGGGTGGCGCACAGCCGCAGCCCGGTGAGGGTGAGGTCGCCGCCGTCCTCACTGAGCACGAGGACGGCATCGGCATCGTGGCGCACATGGAGCCGGATGTCGAGTTCGAGGTCGCCGGCACTGACTGGGGCGGCCGTGGCGTCGCCGGAGCCGAGGGCACGGGTGAGGAGCTCCACGAGCACTCCGAGCGCCGCCTGGGACAGGGTGATACGGCCGGTGCGGGGCGTCAGTTCGGCGAGACGGGACCGCACTTCCTCAGCAGCGGAGCGCCGCCAGTGGGCCGCGGCTTCTGCGGTGTCGCGGAGGCGCACCTGTTGGGCGCTGTGGTCTTCTGCCGGGGCAAGAGCCCCTCCTCGGGCGGGGCGGACCGCTGACGTGTCCGCGGGGGGAACATCCCACCAACTGGCGGCCACTGCGATGGTCTCCTCGGTGCTGCCGCTGAGGTGCCGCGCGGGGTAGAGGGAGAACGCGGCGGTGAAGAGGCGGTGGGCCGTGGCCGCGTCGGCCTGGTCAAACCAGGAAGCCAATCTGAGCACGGCGGCGCGCCCGTACGGCGGTTTCGCGCGTCGGTCTGCTGGCTCCCGGATCACTGAGTCACCCACATCACAGCAGACTAGAGATTTCCCGGGGCGGTTGCCTCCCGAATCCGCTGAGATCTGGCTCGCTCCCCGCGATACGGTCGGGAATTCCACCGGGCTCAGGTGTCTGCCAGAGGTGCCGGGATGCACCGGCCGGAGAGCGCTGAACCGTGCCCGAAGACGGCAAAAGCGGCCTTCTTCCAGGGTTGTCCCTGGTGAAGACCGCTTCTGCGACCTGTGGCAGGTGTAGGGTTCGAACCTACGTAGGCTAACGCCGGCAGATTTACAGTCTGCTCCCTTTGGCCGCTCGGGCAACCTGCCTTGGGCGTGGTGGCCTCTGTGACCTCACGCATGAATGAGGATAGCGGACAGTGGCCCAGAGACGAAATCGAATCCCGCTTCCCTCGCGCTCTGGGATATTCGGAGAGGCTCCGGGCTAAGCTCTGTCACTGCTGCGGCTGGGCCGTGACACCACTGCCCGGCCCGCCCTGATCGCCGTCTACCGGCCGGACCGAGAGTCTCTGGCCCAGGAAATGTGGGGGTTGCGAGCAGACGTGGCTGCCGAATCCAGCTTCGACATCGTCTCCAAAATCGATCGGCAGGAGGTGGACAACGCAGTCAACCAGGCCAGCCGGGAACTGTCCCAGCGTTTCGACTTCAAAGGGACAGGGTCGACCATCTCGTGGGCCGGTGAGCACGCGGTAGAGATCAAGTCCAACTCGGAGGAACGGGCGAAGGCGGCGCTCGACGTCTTCAAGAGCAAGCTGGTCAAGCGCGGTGTGTCGCTGAAGATCCTGGACGTGCCCGAGACGCCGAAGGTGTCCGGCAAGGAGTACCGCCTGCCGATCACGCTGAAGGAAGGCATCAGCCCGGAGAACGCCAAGAAGATCGCCAAGATGATCCGAGAGGAGTTCCCCAAGGGGGTCAAGGCCCAGATCCAGGGTGATGAGCTGCGGGTCAGCTCGAAGAAGAAGGACGACTTGCAGGCGGTCATCGCCATGCTGAAAAACAGCGACCTGGATGTGGCGCTGCAGTTCGTGAACTTCCGCTAGGCCCCGGTGCGGACCGAGCCGGATAGGCAGACGCAGGGGTGTCGGGGCCGCGGTGTAGTGCACCGGCTCGGGCACCCCGAGTTATTCACAGTTCCACCGCTGAGCGAGGGCATGGAGCCGGCGGATGCGCTCCCGGGTCGGCGGGTGCACCGCGAAGATCCGCCCTTCCCGCTGGCCGGCGAAGGGGTGGGCGACCATCAAGTGTGCCGAGGTGAGCAGCCCCCGGTGCACGGGGAGCGGGTGGACGCGGGAGACGACTTCGATCCGGTGCAGGGCGTTGGCCAAGCCGATAGGGTCCCCGGTGAGGCGGGCAGCCGCCTCGTCCGCCGCGTATTCTTGGGCGCGGCCGACTGCGGCGCGGATGACCGCGGCGGCGATCGGGCCGACCACGAGGAAGAGCAGTCCTTGGAGCAGGTCGTGCCCGTCCTCGTCGTCAGAGTCGGCCAAAGGCAGCAGCAGGGACAGCGCGGTGAGGGACGTGATGCTCAACGCGAGCATTGCGGCGACCGTACCCACGATGGTGTCGCCTTTGCGCAGGTGGGTGAGTTCGTGCGCGATGACCCCGCGGAGTTCGCGCTCGTTGAGGAGGGACAGGAGCCCGGTGGTGCAGCACAGTGCGGCGCGGCGGCGGTTCCACCCGGTGGTGAACGCGTTGGGGGCTTTCGTGGGCGACAGGTACAGCCGAGGCATGGGCTGGCGTGCCTCGGTGGCGAGCTCACGGACGATCCGATACAGCTCGGGCTGTTCGATTTCGCTGACGGGGCGGGCATGCATCGCCCGCAGCGCCATCGTGTCGCCGAAGAGGTAGATGAGGCCGTTGACGAGGGCGACGATGACGATCCCCAGCTTGATTCCGGTGATCCCTCCGCACACCCACCCTAGGATGATCAGCAGTATGGAGAGACCGACCACGAGCGCTGTTGCGCGGAGCGCGTTGTGCCGCACGCCCACTCCCCTCCATGCTCGGATGGCCCTGCCCACCTGCTCGGTCAGTACACCGTGACCAACGTCCAGACCTTGCTGCGACGTTCCCCGGACCAGGGGAGGAAGGGGCGTCTTTCTGCCCACCCCACCCCCAACGCGCAAACTATGATCATCTATAGTTTTTCTGTGATCTTCACTACTCGTCGTCCCAGCAGCGGGTGCACCCTCGTCCGGCGACGGCATGTGGACCTGCTCAGGATCAACGGCGGTCTGTGTCGCCCCTGACACCGGGGCCACAGCCGAAGACGGCGCCATCGACCTGGCCCGCCACCCCCAACCCCCATCCTTGTGACATGTCTCTGTTCCCGGTACGCGTAGGCTTCTCCTCCGAAGCCTAGAAGGCAAGTGCGGCCACGGCAGCGTCGCCGACCGCACTTGGGGTGACCCTTCACCCCGGGACAGCGACTGAGCCGTGACGAACCCAGCCACTCCTCGCCACGGTGAGACTGAGGCAACCCCAAGCCGCCGCGTGCAGCGTGGCGACTTCCTTAGGAGGTCGGCGATCTCAGTGCCCAAAGAGATCCAACAACTCGACCGTGTCATCATCCGTTTCGCCGGAGACTCCGGTGACGGTATGCAACTGACCGGCGACCGGTTCACTCAGGAAACCGCGTCGTTCGGCAACGACCTATCTACCCTGCCGAACTTCCCGGCGGAGATCCGCGCCCCGGCTGGGACCCTGCCCGGTGTGTCCAGCTTCCAGCTCCACTTCGCCGACCATGACATCATGACCCCGGGTGATGCACCCGACGTGCTGGTCGCGATGAACCCGGCGGCGCTGAAGGCGAACCTGGAAGACCTGCCCAAGGGCGCCACCATCATCGTCAATACCGACGAATTCACCAAACGCGCGCTGGCCAAGGTCGGCTACACCACCAACCCCCTGGAAGACGGGTCCCTGGCCGACTACAAAGTCAGCCCGGTGCCGTTGACCTCGCTGACGGTCAAGGCGCTGGAGTCCTTCGACATTTCTAAGAAGGACGCCGAGCGAGCCAAGAACATGTTCGCTCTGGGGCTGCTGTCGTGGATGTACAACCGTCCGACCGAGGGCACCCTGAAGTTCCTGCAGACGAAGTTCGCGAAGAAGCCCGAGATCATGAACGCCAACATCGCGGCGTTCAAAGCGGGGTGGAACTTCGGCGAGACCACTGAGGACTTCGCGGTCTCCTATGAGGTCAAACCGGCAGCCCTGCCCGCCGGCCGCTACCGTAACATCACCGGGAACCTGGCGCTGTCCTACGGGTTGATCGCCGCGTCGAAGCTGAGCGGTCTGCCGCTGTTCCTCGGCTCCTACCCGATCACTCCGGCCTCGGACATCCTGCACGAACTGTCTAAGCACAAGCGGTTCGGTGTGCGCACATTCCAGGCCGAGGACGAGATCGCGGGTGTGGGTGCCGCACTGGGTGCGTCCTTCGGCGGCGCTCTGGGGGTCACCACCACGTCGGGTCCCGGTATGGCGCTGAAGGCCGAGACGATCGGCCTCGCGGTGATGACTGAACTGCCGCTGGTGATCATCGACGTGCAGCGGGGCGGCCCGTCCACGGGCCTGCCGACCAAGACGGAGCAGGCCGACCTGCTCATGGCGATGTTCGGGCGTAACGGCGAGTCGCCGCTGCCCGTGCTGGCGCCGCGTTCGCCCTCCGACTGCTTCGCGATCGCGATCGAGGCAGTGCGGATCGCCACCAAGTACCGCACGCCGGTCATCGTGCTGTCCGACGGCTACCTGGCCAACGGTTCGGAGCCGTGGCGGATCCCCGAGCTTTCGGAGCTGCCGAAGCTGGAGGTGGCGTTCGCCCGGGAGCCCAACGGCGAGAACGGCGAGTTCCTGCCGTACCTGCGCGACCCGGAAACCTTGGCCCGTCCCTGGGCTGTGCCGGGCACGCCGGGCTTGGAGCACCGGGTCGGCGGTATCGAGAAGAGCGACCGCACCGGTGAGATCTCGTACGCTCCGGCCAACCACGACCTGATGGTGCGCACCCGCCAGGCCAAGATCGACGGGATTGCGCGCGACATCGAACCGCTCGAGGTGGACGACCCCACGGGTGACGCCACCGTGCTCGCGCTCGGCTGGGGCGGCACCTATGGGTCGATCGCGACTGCGGTGCGCCAGGTCCGCCGGACCGGGGCCAAAATCGCCCACGCCCACCTGCGCCACCTCAACCCCTTCCCCGCCAACCTGGGCGAGGTGCTGAAGCGCTACGAGCGGGTGGTGGTGCCTGAAATCAACATGGGCCAGTTGGCTCTGCTGCTGCGCAGCCGGTTCCTGGTCGACGTCATCAGCTACACCAAGGTGCGTGGTCTGCCGTTCAAGTCCGACGAACTGGCGGGCGTGTTCCAGGAGGTCATCGACCGTGCCGAGTGAGAAGAACGGAGCCGTGTTCCGCGGTCTCAAGCTGGTGCCGCGCAGCGACACCACCTACAAGATGAAGGACTTCAAGTCCGACCAGGAGGTGCGCTGGTGCCCCGGGTGCGGTGACTACGCCATCCTCTCGGCCTTCCAGGGCTTCCTGCCCGAGCTGGGAGTGCCGCGGGAGAACATCGTGGTCATCTCCGGTATCGGCTGCTCGTCCCGGTTCCCCTACTACCTGTCCACCTACGGGATGCACTCGATCCACGGGCGCGCCCCGGCCATCGCTACCGGGCTGGCGGCTTCCCGATCGGATCTGAGCGTGTGGGTGGTCACCGGTGACGGCGACGCCCTGTCGATCGGCGGCAACCACCTCATCCACGCGATGCGCCGCAACGTCAACCTCAACATCCTGATGTTCAACAACCGGATCTACGGGTTGACGAAGGGCCAGTACTCGCCCACCTCTGAGGCGGGCAAGATCACCAAGTCGTCGCCGATGGGGTCGCTGGACAACCCGTTCAACCCGGTGGCGTTGGCGCTGGGTGCCGGGGCGACGTTCGTGGCGCGCACCGTGGACTCGGACCGCAAGCACCTGACCGAGGTGCTGCGCGCCGCCGCGGACCACCCGGGGACCTCCTTCGTGGAGATCTACCAGAACTGCCCGATCTTCAACGACGACGCGTTCGCCCTCGTGAAGGAGCCTGGCGAGCGAGACAACCGGGTGCTGCGCCTGGAGCACGGCCAGCCGTTGAAGATCGGCGAGGACCGGGGCGTGGTCTTCGGGGAGTACGGCCGGTTGACCGTGGTCGACCTTGCTGACGTGAGCGAGGACCAGCTCGTGGTGCACGACGCCCACCGGGCTGACCCCTCCTACGCGTTCGCTCTGGCCCAACTGGACGAACCCGCGTTCGAACACGTGCCGATCGGCGTGTTCCGTGACGTGGAGGCCCCCACCTACGAGGAGGCCATGGCCGAGCAGATCGAGCAGGCCCGGGCCACGCAGGGTGAGGGTGACCTGATGGAGCTCCTCGCGGGAAGCGACACCTGGACCATCAAGTAGTCGCGGTTTCCCGTGTGTGGGCGCGCATCCGTGCGGTGCGCGCCCACAGGCGTTTAGAGGGCCGTGCCCGCCTGCTGTGCCGGGGATGCCGTCGAGTGCGCCATGCCGCGTACTAGCCTTTCGGTCATGCGTATTGTCATCGCTGGAGGACACGGCAAGATCGCCCTGCGGTTGGCACGGCTGCTGGCCCAGCGCGGCGACACCCCGGTGGGCCTTATCCGTAACCCTGACCATGCCGACGATGTGCGGGCGGCCGGCGCGGAACCGGTCGTCATCGACTTGGAGGCGACCACCGTCACCCAGGTGGCGGAGAAGATGATGGGTGCGGACGCGGTCGTGTTCGCTGCCGGGGCTGGCCCGGGCAGCGGGGCCGCGCGCAAGGACACGGTGGACCGGGCTGCCGCGATTCTGACGGCTGACGCGGCGTCTCTGGTGGGGGCCCGTCGTTTCCTCATGATCTCCGCGATGGGCGTGGACGAGGGGCCTGCTCCGGATGCGGACCCGGTGTGGGCAGCCTACCTGCGGGCGAAGAAAGCCGCCGACGACGATCTGCGCGGGCGAAGCGAGCAGTTGGACTGGACGATTCTGCGTCCGGGGCGGTTGACGGACGACCCGGGCACGGGGAAGGTCCGGCTGGCTCCTAGCGGAGTGGGGCGGAGCACGATCTCGCGGGACGACGTGGCTGCGGTCCTCGTGGCGCTCTTGGACGCGCCCGGCACCATCGGCAAAGTGCTGGAAGTGGTTGGCGGGGAAACGCCGATCAGCGAAGCGGTCGCTGCGGTGAGCCGGTAGCAAGCGGGTGCGGTAATTGCTGCGAACTCTCGGGCTCTCTGGTGGCTCTCAAAAGGCAGAAAAGGCATCATGGTGAGGTAGTCCGCGTTCTCCGCACTCAGAGCGGGGAGGGTGACGGACGTGGAGCACCGCCCGTCAAGGGCAGATGGGGACGGTAGAGATGGGCGTCACACAGGTTGTGAGGGACAGCACTGTCGTCGAGCACGCCAAGGTGGCGGCGCAGCAGAAGCGGCGCATGTTCGTCGTGCAACTGCGCGTCAACGCCTACGACGAGCCTTCCAGCAGCGTCCGCCCCGGGTTGACCCGCATCCTTGAGGGGATCGAGGAAGCCGGATGGCGGTTGGACCAGATCTCCTACAGCCAGGACAGCAACGGGGACCCCGCCCAGTTGTGCATCTTCCGTCCCGCTGAGGAAGCTAAGCCGCAAGCCGAGCAGGAGCAGGCTGCCGCGGAGCAGGCCTCGCAACCGCACACGGGCCAGCAGCAGCCGCACACGGGCCAGCAGAAGCCTTACCAGCAAGACCCGTACGCCAATTACCCGTACCCGCACGGGCAGCAGGGCTACGGCCAGCAGCCGTACCCGGGCTACGGGCAGCAGGGCTACGGCCAGCAGCCCTACCCGTATGGCCAGCAGTACCCCGGATACGGCCAGCAGCAGTGGTGAGCTGCGGAGGGGACAGGGTCTGACCCGGCCCTGTCCCGCCGCGGCGGACAGGCCTGCCACGGGCCCCGCCTGTCGTCCAGGCCAGGTATCAGGCGCTTCCCGCCCCCTGCGCCGCGGGTTTCGCGGCGTTGCGAGCGCGGCGACAGCCCGCCCATGCCCGCCGTGTCACATCGGCGTTCCCTGATGCGTCCTTCCCCCTGTGGGCGCTGGCATCTTCGAAGCGTGCCTCGCCTGCGCCGCTGCACCGTGTCCGGGTGAGGTCCCTGGTGTGCCGGGTGTGCTGCGTGAGGCGCTCGACCCTGCGGGCCTCACCCGCTGGTGCGGGCCACACCGACCGGGCAGGTAGCGCCGGTCCCGCTCACCCCGCAGTAGCCGTGGGGGTTCTTCGCCTCTGACAGGTACTGCTGGTGGTAGGGCTCGGCAAAGTAGAACGGGGTGGCTGGAACGATCTCGGTGGTGATAGGCCCGTATCCCATTCGGGTCAGCACCGGCTGGAAGGCGTCCCGGCTGGCTTCCGCGGCGGCCCGCTGCTCCTCGTTGTGGTAGAGGATGATCGACCGGTACTGGGTGCCCACGTCGTTGCCTTGGCGCATGCCCTGGGTGGGGTCGTGGTTCTCCCAGAACACCTTGAGCAGGTCGGTGTAGGAGATGCGTTCGGGGTCGAACACGACCCGCACTACTTCGGCGTGCCCGGTGCGGCCGGTGCAGACCTCTTCGTAGGTGGGGTTCGGGGTGTAGCCGCCCGCATACCCGGCGGCCGTGGTGATGATGCCGTTCTCGGCTCCCAGCCGCCAGAAGATGCGTTCCACCCCCCAGAAGCAGCCCATGCCGAAATCGGCGAGCTGCGCGTGTTCCGGGTAGGGCGGAGCAAGCGGGGTGCCCAGCACTTCGTGGCGTTCCGGGACCGGCATCGGCGTGTCGCGGCCGGGCAACGCCTTGGCCGGGTCGACCATGTCTGTCTTCACAAAACCGAACATAGTTTCAGGCTATCTGCGCTGGATGGCGGTCGTTCGGATACAACGCGGCGAATCTTTCTCGTAATCTGACCCCTATGTCTGATTTCCGCAAGGGTGTGCTCTATGGCGCCAGTTCGTACTTCATGTGGGGCTTTCTGCCGCTCTACTGGCCGCTGCTGACCCCGCCTGCCACGGCCTTTGAGGTCCTCTTACATAGGATGATCTGGTCATTGGTTGTCACGCTCGTGGTGCTGCTGGTGCAGCGGAACTGGCAGTGGATCCGCGGCGTGCTGCGGAGCCCGCGGCGCCTGCTGCTGCTCCTCGCCTCGGCCGCACTCATCTCCCTGAACTGGGGCGCTTTCATCACCGCCGTGACGACCGGGCACACCCTGCAATCGGCACTCGCCTACTTCATCAACCCGCTGGTGAGCGTGGCGCTAGGGCTGCTGGTGTTCAAAGAGCGGCTGCGCCCAGGCCAGTGGGCCGCACTGCTGCTCGGCGTCCTCGCCGTAGCCGTGCTGACCGTCGACTACGGCTCCCTGCCTTGGTTGGCGCTGGCCATGGCGTTCTCCTTCGCCGTCTACGGCGCGCTGAAGAAGTTCGTGGGCTTGGACGGGGTGGAGAGCCTCAGCGCGGAGACCGCGGTCCTGTTCCTGCCTGCGCTGGGCGGCGCGGTCTACCTGGAAGTGACCGGTACCGGCACCTTCACCTCGGTCTCCCCCCTCCACGCGTTGCTGCTGGTGGGCGCCGGAGTGGTGACCGCGGCGCCGCTCATGCTGTTCGGCGCGGCAGCGCACCGCATCCCGCTGACCCTGGTCGGGCTGCTGCAGTTCATGGTTCCGGTGATGCACTTCCTCATCGCCTGGCTGGTCTTCGGGGAGGACCTGTCACTTGGCCGGTGGATCGGGTTCGCCGTGGTGTGGACCGCGCTCGTGGTGTTCGTCGTCGACATGCTCCGCCACGCACGCCACACCCCCCGCCCTGCCCCGTCAGCCCCTGTCGCTGAGGAAGCCGAGGAAACTGCGGCTAGTTGAGACGGGAAAGGCGGCTGCCTTTGAGGCGGCAGCCGCCCGTCCGCGGCGTCCCCTTTCACAGGGGGACGCTCACGGTCCTTCCTCTTCCTCCTCTTCGACTTCGAGGTGCTCCTTGCGGAGTTCGCCCTTCACCCGTTCCGTGTCGGTGACTTCTTCCTTGGAGATGCGCACCCTCTCCACGGGGACTTCTTCTTTACCGACCACCGCACGCTCTTCGTGCAGGGTGATCTCCTGATCCTGCTCGCCGATCCGGTCCGTCGCGGCGGCCTGCTCTTCACCGGTCACGGGTTCCCGCTCGATGCGGAGCTCCTCCCGGCGCACCGGGACGTCCTGTTCGAACTCTTCGCGCTCCACGGTCTTGTGGACGCGGGCGTGACCGCTCTCGGTCCGTTCCACACCGATCCGGGCGCGCTCCTCGGAGACCGTCATGGACGTCTCCTCTTTCTGCTGGGCGCGCTCCTGCTCGGCAACCCCCTCGACGTCGCCGCGCGGGCCCGGGACCTTAGGCCGCACCCCGTAGTGCTCGTAGAGCTGGGCTTCCTGCTCCGGAGAGAGGTGGCCGCCGGTCTCGAACCGGGGCGAGTCCTTGATCATCTTCTTGGAGAAGGGGACACGCAAGTCCTGCTCGGTAACCTCGGCTCCAACCAGCGGAACGAAGCTTTCCTGGTGGCCGAACATCCCGGTATGGACCGTCACCCACGTCGGTTCTTGGGTCTGGTCGTCGCGGTAGACCTGTCCGATCTTGCCGACACTGTGGCCGTCCTGGTCGATCAGCTTGTGTCCGATCAGTTCCTGGATTCCAAGCCGGGGTGCCATGCGAATCAACTCCCTTGTTGCCGGCGCCGTAGGCGACCGTTCACCGCGCTGCCGCACCGGCAGGACAGCGGTTAGGGATCGGCTACCCGGCTCCCCCGGAGTGATCCGCGATATTGCCCGACATATACCTAGAAAAGGGCATAAAGTGACCGACTGGACGGCTCCGGATCAGCCCTTCCGGTTGACCACATAGTCGCAGATGGCCAGGAAAGCGGTCTTGGCCGGGCATTCCGGCAGGGTGGCCAGCTCCGCTTGGGCCCGCTCCCCCCAGGCTGCCAAGTCCGCCCGCGCCTCGTCCATCGCCGGGTGGGCGCGCAGCAAAGCCAAGGCCTCCGCGGCCTCCTCGTCGTTCAACGGACGGCCCAGCAGAGACCGCAGACGCGCATGCTCGGGCTCGGTGCCCTGCAGCGCGTACAGCATCGGCAAGGTCAGCACACCCTCCCGCAGGTCGGTGCCGGGCGTCTTCCCGGACTCCTCGGTCTCGCTCGCCACGTCCAGGATGTCGTCCGACAGTTGGAAGGCCATCCCCAGCGCGTCCCCAGCCCGGGTGAGTGTCTCCACCACCTCGGGGTCGGCGTTGCCGACCATCGCACCGAACCGGGCCGACGAAGCGATCAGCGACGCGGTCTTGTCCGCGATCACGTCGAGATAGTGCTTCATCGGGTCGACGCCGGGGCGGGGCCCCGCGGTCTCCAGGATCTGGCCGCGCACCAGACGGCCGAAGGTCTGCGCCTGCAGCCGGACCGCCTCGGTGCCCAGATCAGCGAGGATCTCGGAGGCGCGCGCGAACACGTAGTCGCCGGTGAGGATCGCGATCGTGTTCCCCCAGCGCCGGTTGGCGCTGGGACTCCCCCGCCGCAGCTCGGCCTCGTCCATGACGTCGTCGTGGTACAAGGTGGCCACGTGGGTCAGCTCAACCACGGCCGCGGCCGAGACGAGGTCGGGGTTGGTTGCGTCGCCGAAGCGGGCAGACAGCAGGACCAGGATGGCGCGGAAGCGCTTACCCCCGGCTTCCAGCAGATGCGAGGCTGCTTCCCTGAGCAGCGGGTCGCTCTCGGCCACCGCGTCGCGGAGCACCTTCTCGACCTGCTCCAGCTCTGCCTGGATCTCCCGGGCGAGCGTTTCGTCAATACTCGGCAGCGTCAAAAACCCGCTCGGGACAGCACCGCTCACCTGAAGCTCCACCTGTCAGCAGGGCGCGCGATACTTCACGAAAGCGAAGTACCGCGCGCTCCCGAAACGAACACAAACCGATTCAGAAGTTATCCGACACCGCATCCATGGCCAAAGCCGGTGTCAGGCTTTCCTGCTCACCGAGCAAAGAGACTATCTGCAGCGGTGTGCTCCGCGGCAACCGCCTCGCTCGTCTCCGCGGCCGGCTGCGGGATCACATGCTCCAGCACCGGTCCGGGCAGGATACCCAGGAGCAGGGTGGCCGCAACCCCGAGCCCCACGGTAGTGCCGGTGAGGATCCCCGGCTTCAGGACGCGGGGGGCGTTCTCCGCGGGTTCCGCGAAGAACATCAGCACGATGATGCGCACGTAGAAGAACGCGGTCACCGCGCTGCTGAGCACACCCACAACCACCAGCGGGGTCGCTCCAGCCGCCACCGCCGCCTCGAACACCGCGAACTTGCCGATGAAGCCGCTGGTCAAGGGGATACCGGCGAAGGCGAGCAGGAACAGGCCCAGGGAGGCGGCCAGGAACGGCGAGGTGCGTCCCAGCCCAGCCCACTGGGTCAGGTCGCCAGCCTCGGCCCCGTTGTCGGGGTTGCGCACCAAGGTGACGATGGCGAAGGCGCCCACGGTGGTGAAACCGTACGCGGCCAAGTAGAACATGGCCCCGGTCAGGCCGTCGGCGTTGGCCGCCACGACCGCGGTGAGGATGAAGCCCGCGTGCACCACCGAGGAGTAGGCCAGAAGCCGCTTGATGTCACGCTGGGTCACCGCGATGACCGCGGCAACCACCATGGTGAGAATTGCCACGACCCACAGCATGGGCCGCCACTGCGCCACCGCGGTGCCGAAGGCGACGTAGAACACCCGGAGCATGGCGCCGAACGCGGCGACCAGGGTGCCGGAGGCCATGAGCGCGGTGATCGGGGTGGGAGCGCCCTGGTAGACGTCGGGCTTCCAGTTGTGGAAGGGCACCGTTCCCACCTTGAACAGCATGCCGACGCCGATCATCGCGATACCGATGAGCAGCAGTGGCTCGCCGCCGTCGATCAGCCCGCCGGAGCTTCCCGCCGCGCGGACGGCGGCGAACTCCACCGCGCCCGCGTAGCCGTACACCATGGCGATGCCGAACAGGAAGAACGCCGAGGAGAACGCGCCCAGCAGGAAGTACTTGAGCGCGGCTTCCTGGGAGAACAGGCGGCGACGCCGAGCCAGCCCGCACAGCAGGTACAGCGGGAGGCTCATCACCTCCAAGGCGATGAACATGGTGAGGAAGTCGTTCGCGGCCGTGAACAACTGCATGCCCAGCACCGCGAACATCACCAGCGGGTAGACCTCGGTGTGCTGGCTGCCGGCGAGCACGTGCGCCCGCTCTTCCTCACTGCCCGGTACCGCGGCGGCCTGCCCGGTGAACGCGCTCTCCCCGTCCCGCCGCTCGGCGATCAGCAGCAGGCTGGCCAGTGCCAGCGCCAGGATGACGCCTTGGAAGAACAGGGAAGGCCGGTCCACCACCACGGTGGCGAAGGCCAGGGTGAGGCCCGCGCTGTCGGCGGGCAGCGCACCCACTTGAACGAGGGTGAGCACGAAGGCGACACCGACCGCGACCATGGCGAGCGCCGTCTGGATGCTGTAGCGGCGCTGTGCCGGCACGAACGCTTCGACGATGACGCCGATTACGCCGGCCGCGAAGACCACGAGCAGTGGCGACAGCAGCCAGTAGTCGAGGTCGGGCGCCTGGGTGGTGACTGTCGGAAGTGTGGTCTCCGACAGGCTCAGCGGAATCATTCGTCTGCTCCTTCCTGGCCGCTGGCCTGGTCAACACCCACCGCCGGAGCGGGGTCGCTGACATCGACCTGCTGCATGGTGTGCTCCACCGCGGGGTTGATCACGTTCAGCAGCGGCTGCGGGAAGACCCCGAAGAGGATGATGACGGCGACGAGTGGGGCCACGGCCCACAGTTCGCGACCGGAAAGGTCCTTCACCCCTGCCAGCTTCTCCCGGAGCGGTCCGGTCATCGTGCGCTGGTACAGCCACAGGATGTAGAGGGCGGCCAGGACCACGCCGATGGTGGCGATGATCGCAGGCACCGGAAGGACCGTGAAGGTACCGACGAACACCAGGAACTCGCTGACGAACGGGGAGAGTCCTGGGAGCGCCAGGCTGGACAGGCCGACCACGAGGAAGGTTCCGGCGAGCACCGGGGCCGCCTTCTGCAGGCCGCCGTAGTCGGCGATCTGCGCGGAACCGTTGTTGCGGGCGATGAGGAAGCCCGCGAGGAGGAACAGCGCGCCGGTGGAGAAGCCGTGGTTGACCATGTACAGCGCGGCACCCGACTGGCCCTGCGAGGTCATCGCGAAGATGCCCAGCGTGATGAAGCCGAAGTGGGACACCGAGGTGTAGGCGATGAGGCGGAGCATGTCGCTCTGCCCGATCGCCACGATCGCGCCGTAGATGATGCTGACCAGGCTGAGGACGACCACCGGCCAGACGAACCACTTGGCGGCGCCGGGGAACAGTTCCAGGCAGTACCGCAGCATGCCGTAGGTGCCGACCTTGTCGAGCACGCCCACGAGCAGCACCGCGGTGCCCGGGCGGGCGCTGCCGGCCGCGGTGGGCAGCCACGTGTGCACCGGCCACATCGGGGCCTTGATGGCGAACGCCACGAAGAACCCGAGGAACAGCCAGCGGGCTGCGCCAGTGTCGACACCGGCGAGCAGCCCCTCCGGTCCGGCCAGTTCGCTCCACAGGAAGGTGCCGTTGCCGGCCTGCGCGCTGTAGGCGTACACGCCGATCACCGAGACCAGCATGAGGAGCCCGCCCGCCAGGCTGTAGAGCAGGAACTTCATCGCGGCGTAGCGGCGGTCCTCGCCCCGGCCGTACCGTCCGATCATGAAGTAGACCGGGATCAGCATGGCCTCGAACAGCACGTAGAAGAGGAAGACGTCGATCGCGGCGAAGACCCCGATCATCATCGCTTCGAGCAGCAGGATGAGGGCGAAGTAGCCCTTGCCGCGGTCTGCGGCTTCCTCCTGCTCCTTCCAGGCTGCGAGCACCACGAGCGGCACCAGCAGCGCGGACAGGACGATCAGGGTGAGCGCGATGCCGTCGACGCCCACCGCGTAGTGCACGCCGAAGCGCGCGATCCACGGGTGGACCTCGGTGAACTGCAGGCGGTCACCGCTCGGGTCGAAGTTCAGCGCCATCGCGCCGACAATGGCGAGCACGACCAGCGTGCAGGCCAGGGTGACCCGTTTGGCGAGTTCCACCCGCTCGCGTGGAATGAGTGCCACGATCAGCGATCCCAGCGCGGGAAGCGCGATCGCGAGTGTCAGCCAGGGGATGGTCATTGGTTCAGATCCTCACCTGCTGGTCTGGTGTGCGGCGGGAGTCGGGGTGTCTACGCAAGGTTCACCCCCAACGTGGTGACCACGACGACGGCCGCGCCGAAGAGCATGGTCAGCGCGTAGCTGCGGGCGAACCCGGTCTGGGTGAGCCGCAGGTTCTCCGAGGCTGCGCGGACCGAACGGGCGATCCCGGTGACGACACCGTCGACACCGTGGTCGTCGAAGGCGACGGTGGCCCTGGTGAGCTGCTGGCCGGGCCGCATGAACAGGCCTTCGTTGATGGCGTTGCCGTACAGCTCCTCCCGGGCGGCGACCGTGATGAAGTTGCCCTTGGGTGCCGTGACCGGGACCTTGTCGTTGGCGTAGCGCACCCATGCGTACGCCACACCCACGATCATGAGCACCAGCGTGGCCAGCGAGTACGGGCTGGTCAGCATGTGGACCAGGTCGAACTCGTGCGCGGGGGCCCCCACCACGGGCGCGAGGAAGTTCGCGAGGGTGTAGTTGACCACCAGCACCGCGCCGAGTGCCGCCGAGCCGATGGCCAGGATGATCATCGGGACCGTCATGACAGCCGGGGACTCGTGCGGATTCGCGTCCTTAGCCCAGCGCTTCGTACCGAAGAAGGTGAGGAACATGATCCGCGACATGTAGAAGGCGGTGAGCCCGGCGCCGAGCACGGTGACCCAGCCCAGGATCTGGCCGGTGAGGCCGCCGGAGTCGAACGCCGCCTGGATGATGCCTTCCTTCGTCCACCAGCCGGACAGGAACGGCACGCCGATGATGGCGAGGTAGCCGACGCCGAAGGTGGCGAAGGTGACCGGCATGACGGTGCGCAGGCCGCCGTAGCGGCGCATGTCGACTTCGTCGTTCATGGCGTGCATGACCGACCCGGCGCCGAGGAACAGCCCGGCCTTGAAGAAGCCGTGCGTGACCAGGTGGGCGATGGCGGCGGCGTAGCCGATCGGTCCCAGGCCGGCGGCCAGGGTCATGTAGCCGATCTGGCTCATGGTGGAACCGGCCAGCGCCTTCTTGATGTCGTCCTTGGCACACCCGATGATCGCACCGGCGAGCAGGGTGGCCGCACCGACGATCGTGACCACCAGTTGCGCAGTGGGCGCGGCTTCGAAGATCGGTCCGGACCGCACGATGAGGTAGACACCGGCGGTGACCATGGTGGCGGCGTGGATGAGCGCCGACACCGGGGTGGGGCCCTCCATCGCGTCGAGCAGCCACGCCTGGAGCGGAAGCTGCGCCGACTTACCGCAGGCGCCCAGCAGCAACAGCAGTCCCACCGCGGTCATGAGCCCGCGGCCGGCGCCGTCCACCGACTCGAACACGGGGTGGAAGGTGACCGTGCCGAAGGTGGTGAACAGCAGCATGATCGAGACGAGGAGGCCGATGTCGCCGACCCGGTTGATGAGGAACGCCTTCTTGGCGGCGACTGCTGCTGCCGGCTTGTGCTGCCAGAACCCGATCAGCAGGTAGGAAGCGAGGCCGACACCTTCCCAGCCGAGGAACAGCACCGCGTAGTTGTCGGCGAGGACCAGCACCAGCATGGCCGCGACGAACAGGTTGAGGTAGGCGAAGAAGCGCCTCCGGTTCTCGTCGTGCGCCATGTAGCCCACCGAGTAGATGTGGATGAGCGATCCCACACCGGTGATGAGCAGTGCGAACGTCATCGACAGCGGGTCGATGAGCAGGCTCAGGTCGATGTCGAAGGTGCCGACCTTGATCCACTGGTAGACGTGGACTGTGACACTGCGCTCTTCCGGAGCGCGTCCCAAAAGCTGTCCGAGGCTCAGGACCGCCCAGACGAAGCTGGAGAGCGCTGCCGCGATGGCAAGCCAGTGCCCCCAGGCGTTGGTGCGCTTGCCGCCCAGCAGCAGGACGGCCGCGCCCAGCAGAGGCAGGGCGATCATGAGCCAGGCGTAGGAGAGTACCCCGCCGTCGGCCGCGGTCGTGGCCGCGTACCCGCCGGCGGCCAGCGTGGACGTCATCGTCGTCGTGCCCCCGCCCTAGTTCTTGAGCAGGTTGGCGTCGTCGATCGACGCGGACCTGCGGGTTCGGAAGATCTGCATGATGATGGCCAGTCCCACCACGACCTCGGCCGCAGCGACCACCATCACGAAGAACGCGATCACTTGGCCTTCGATGCCTCCGTGCATCCGCGCGAAGGCGACAAAAGCGAGGTTGCAGGCGTTGAGCATCAGCTCCACGCACATGAACACGATGATCGCGTTGCGCCGCACCAGGACGCCCACGGCGCCGATGGTGAACACGATCGCCGCGAGCACGATGTAGTTCATCGGGTCCACGAGCTCTCGTCCTCCCGTTGCTCGTCGCCGTTGGAGGCCTGTGCGTCCGGTCGACCACCCGATTCGGGGATCGCGCCGATCGAGTACCTCATGTCTTCAGGGACCCCGTGCTGGTCCTCGAGGTTGCGCGCGGCCAGCACCGGGTTGATCGAGAGTTCCGAGACCGACCCGTCAGGCAGCAGCGCGGGCATGTCGATGGCGTTGTGCCGGGCGTAGGTGCCCGGTCCGGGCAGCGGAGTGGGGTGGCCGCTGCG
Organism: Thermobifida sp.; assembly: GCF_017577275.1. NCBI lineage: Bacteria > Bacillati > Actinomycetota > Actinomycetes > Streptosporangiales > Nocardiopsidaceae > Thermobifida > Thermobifida sp. The sequence goes on along the minus strand of NZ_PITY01000017.1, from coordinate 112,031 downwards.
GATCCGGTCCATCGACATCTGCTTCTGGGTGCGCTTCTTCTTGGTGCGGACGGCGTGGGCCAGCACCAGGGCGCCGAGGACCGCGGTGATGAGGAGGGCCCCGGTCGCTTCGAAGGCGATGACGTAGCGGTAGATGATCTCGCTGGCGAGCCACGGGATGCTGCCGCCCGCGGCGGCGACCCCGGCGCTCAACCCGACGGGCTCACCCGCCACGATGCTGCTCAGCCCGCTGACGAGCGGGACGAGGAAGCACAGGGCGATCACCGCGGTCAGGAGCCGGTGCCCGCGGATCGTCTCTACGAGGGAGTCGGAGGAGCTGACGCCCACCAGCATGAGGACGAACAGGAAGAGCATCAGCACGGCGCCGGTGTAGACGACGATCTGCACGACCATCAGGAACGGCGCCTCGTTGATCCCGTAGAAGACGGCGAGGCCGATCATCACCACGGCCATCATGAGCGCGGAGTAGACAGCCCGGCGGCTGAACACTACTCCGAGCGCGGCGAGCACCACGATGGAGCCCAGGATGTAGAAGGTCGCGGTCTCACCGCCGCCAATGGCGGCGGCCGTTGTTTGAAGCGGAACGATGTTCACTGAACAGCCTCGCTGTTCTGCTCGTCGGCACGGGCCGCCGCGTTGTCGTCACGTCCGAGCCGGTAGTAGTCCTTCTCGGTCTCGCCGAGCCGCATGGGGTGCGGCGGCGCCTCCATTCCTTGCTGCAGGGGAGCGAGGAGTTGCTCCTTGGTGTAGATGAGGCTTTCGCGGCTGTCGTCGGCGAGCTCGTACTCGTTGGTCATGGTGAGCGCTCGGGTGGGGCACGCCTCGACGCACAGCCCGCACAGAATGCAGCGCAGGTAGTTGATCTGGTAGACGCGCCCGTAGCGCTCACCCGGGGAGTACCGCTCTTCTTCGGTGTTGTCCCCCGCTTCGACGTAGATGGCGTCGGCGGGGCAGGCCCAAGCACACAGTTCGCAGCCGATGCACTTCTCTAGGCCGTCCGGCCAGCGGTTGAGCTGGTGGCGGCCGTGGAAGCGGGGCATCGTGGGTGCCTTGACCTCGGGGTATTCAACGGTCGGCACCTTCTTGAACATGGTGTGGAAGGTGACGCCGAACCCCTTGACGGGATTGAGCCACTCAAGCACCGGAAACCTCCTCACGCTTGGGGGCTGAGGCCGGCTGGTAACGGGGTTCCTCCGCAAGCACGCTGGTGCCGTAGTGCGGAGCGATCATGGGGGGCACGGGGAATCCGCCGTACATCGGGTTCTCCCGGCGTGCCCGCAGCTCGGCCTCGTGTTCGGCGGCCTCCTGCGCCTTGGCCTTCGCCGCGGCACGGCTCCACGCCCACAGTCCGAGGAAGACCAGCAGACCGAACACGCCGACGACGATCGCCGTCACATAGCCCGGGTACTCCTGGTTGTTGAGCACCCGGATGACAGCGACCGCAGTGATCCAGACCAGCTGGATGGGGATGAGGATCTTCCATCCCAGTTTCATGAGCTGGTCGTAGCGGACCCGGGGCAGGGAGCCGCGGACCCAGACGAACAGGAACATCACGCAGACGAACTTGATGAGCCACCACAGCGCAGGCCACCAGCCTTCGTTGGCGCCCGGCCAGAAGGTGGTGATCGGCGGCGGCGCAAGGTACCCGCCGAGGAACAGGGTGACGCTCATCGCCGAGACGGTGACCATGTTGACGTACTCGGCGAGGAAGAACATGGTGAACTTCATCGACGAGTACTCGGTCATGAAGCCGCCGACGAGCTCGCCCTCACCCTCCGGCAGGTCGAAGGGCAGCCGGTTCGTCTCCCCGATCATGGTGATCAGGTAGATCACGAACGACGGGAAGAGGATGACGGCGAACCAGATGTTCTGCTGCGCTTCGACGATTCCCGACGTGCTGAGCGTGCCCGCGTAGATGAACACCGCGATGAAGGAGAGCCCCATCGCGATCTCGTAGCTGATGACCTGGGCGGACGCCCGCAGGCCTCCGAGGAGGGGGTAGGGCGACCGCGAGGCCCACCCGGCGAGCACGATGCCGTAGACGCCGAGGGAGGCGGTGGCCAGGACCAGCAGGACTGCCACGGGCAGGTCGGTCAGTTGCAGCCGGGTCTCCACCCCGAACATGGTGACTTCGGGGCCCACCGGGATCACCGAGAAGGCGAAGAACGCCGGGATCGCGGCGATCATCGGGGCGGCGATGTAGATGACCTTGTCGACGGTGCGGGGGATGAGGTCTTCCTTCAGGGACAGCTTCACACCGTCAGCCAAGGACTGCAGCAGCCCCCACGGACCGAACCGGTTAGGGCCGTGGCGCTGCTGCATGCGGCCCATGACCTTGCGGTCGGCCATGATCATCATCAGCACGCACAGCATGAGGAAGACGAACACGGCCAGGGCCTTGATCAGGATGATCCACCAGGGATCATTGCCGAAGGCGTCCAGCCCCGGTTCGGCGTCCAGAGCTGCCGCACTGACGACAGTCGTCGGTGTCACTTCTCACTCCCAGCACTCGTCGCGGTCTCGACGGGTGTGCCGTTGTCCACGGCCAGGGACACCACGGTCCCCGTGCTCGCGCCGAGGTCGCGCCGGACGGCACAGCCTGCGGCGTTGGTCGGCAGCCACACCACACGGTCCGGCATCTCGGTGATGACGGCCGGGAGGCGCACTGCTCCGGCCGGTCCCTCGACCCGCAGTGTCTGGCCGTCGGCGAGGCCGATCTCGGCGGCGGTGGCAGCCGAGAGGCGGGCGACGGCGGGCCGGGCGGTTCCCGCCAGGTGCGGTTCGCCGTCCTGCATCCGTCCTTGGCCGAGCAACTGGTCCCAGGTGGCCAGGACCGCCTGGCCGGGTTGCGGGATAGCGACGTCGGCGGGGCGGACCACCGGGGTGGGCAGCGGGGTGCCCTTCCAGGCGCCGAGTTCGGCGAGTTCCCGCCGGGCAGCGGCCGGGTCCGGAAGGCCCAGGTGGACGTCCATTTCGTCGGCGATCGCGGCCAGCACCCGCAAGTCGGACATTGCTCCGGGCACTTGCAGCGCGGTGCCGAACGGGCGGCCGCGGCCTTCCCAGTTGACGAACGTGCCGGACTTCTCGGCGACGGCGGCGACCGGGAAGACGACGTCGGCGCGGTCGGTGACGTTGCTGGCCCGCAGTTCCAGGCTGACGATGAACGGCACCTTCGCCAGAGCGGCTCGGGCTGCCTCCGGGTCGGGCAGGTCGTCCAGGTCGACGCCTGCGATGACCAGGGCGTCGAGCTCTCCGGCTGCTGCGGCGGCGAGGATGCCCGCGGTGTCGCGGCCCTCGGTAGCCGGCAGGTCGGAGACCGCCCAAACGCGGGCGACTTCGGCCCGGGCGACCGCGTCCGTGACGGGACGGCCGACCGGCAGCAGGTTGGGCAGCGCACCGGCTTCGATGGCTCCCCGGTCACCGGCGCGGCGGGGCACCCAGGCCAGGCGGGCACCGGTGGTGTCGGCGAGGCGGGCCACCGCGGACAGTGCCCCGGGCACTTCAGCAAGCCGCTCCCCGGCCAGGATGACGGCGCCCGGAGAGTGCAGGGCTTCCAGCGCTTCGGGGGCCACCGTGCCCAGGGAGGTCATGGCGCTGGCCTCACCGCCGGGAACCGTGGGAATCAGGGTTCCGTTGGTCTTGGTCAGGCCGCGGCTGGCGTAGGGCGCGATCGAGAACACTCGGGTGCCGTTCTTGCGGGCCGCCTTGCGCAGCCGCAGGAAGACGATGGGCGACTCGTCTTCGGGTTCGAAGCCGACGAGGAGGACGGCGGGCGCCTTCTCCAGGTCGGTGTAGGTGACTTCGATGCCGTGCCCGGCGACCCGGGCGGCGAGGAATTCGGCTTCCTCAGCCGAGTGGGGGCGGGCCCGGAAGTCGATGTCGTTGGTGTGCAGCGCGACCCGGGCGAACTTGGCGTAAGCGTAGGCGTCTTCCAGGGTGAGCCGTCCGCCGGTGAGCACACCCACCCGGCCGCGGGCGGCGGCCAGGCCGCGGGCGGCCACCTGGAGGGCCTCCGGCCAGGACGCGGCTTCCAGGGCGCGGCTGTCCTCGTCCCGCACCAGCGGGTGCTTGAGCCGGTCGGGCTGGGTGGCGTAGGTGAACGCCCACCGGCCCTTGTCGCAGTTCCACTCTTCGTTGACCTGGGGGTCGTCCCCGGCCAGGCGCCGGGTGACCTTGCCGCGCCGGTGGTCGGTGCGCTGGGCGCAGCCGGACGCGCAGTGTTCGCAGACGCTGGGCGTGGACACCAGGTCGAACGGGCGGGCGCGGAACCGGTAGGCGGCTCCGGTGAGGGCGCCGACCGGACAGATCTGCACGGTGTTGCCGGAGAAGTAGGACTGAAAGGGCTGTCCTTCGGCGATGCCCACCTGCTCCTTGGCGCCGCGTTCCATCAGGTCGATGAACGGGTCACCGGCGATCTGCGCGGAGAAGCGGGTGCAGCGGGCGCACTGGATGCAGCGCTCCCGGTCCAGCAGGATCTGCGTGGACAGCGGGATCGGCTTGGGGAAGGTCCGCTTGACGTCGACGAACCGGCTCTCGCCCTGCCCGTGGGACAGCGCCTGGTTCTGCAGCGGGCATTCACCGCCCTTGTCGCAGATCGGGCAGTCCAGCGGGTGGTTGATGAGCAGGAACTCCATGACACCGCGCTGAGCTTTCTCCGCCACCGGAGAGGTCAGCTGGGTCTTGACGACCATGCCGTCCGTGACGGTGATGGTGCAGGAGGCCTGCGGTTTGGGCATGCCGCGCCCGTTGCCCATGTCGGTGATCTCCACCAGGCACTGGCGGCAGGCACCGACCGGGTCGAGCAGCGGGTGGTCGCAGAACCGCGGGATCTGGATGCCGAGCAGTTCGGCCGCCCGGATCAGCAGGGTGCCCTTGGGAACCTGGATTTCGAAACCGTCGATGGTAACGGTGACGAGGTCCTCTGGCGGCACTGCGGGGGATCCGCCCGCGGAGGTGTTGGTCGTGACTGTCATCAGGCGTCCTCTTCCACGGACTCATTCGCCCAGCGAGTGGTGCGCTGGTACGGGAACAGCTCCCACGCGGGAGTGTGGGTTCCCGCGATGAACTCCTCCCGGAAGTACTTGATCGCCGAGGTCACCGAGCTGGTCGCACCGTCCCCGAGCGCGCAGAAGGAGCGCCCGAGCAGGTTGTCGCAGATGTCGAGCAGCGTGTCGATGTCCTCTTGGGTCCCCTTGCCTGCTTCGATACGGCGCAGGACTTGGACCATCCAGTAGTTGCCTTCGCGGCACGGAGTGCACTTGCCGCAGGACTCGTGCGCGTAGAACTCGATCCAGCCGCGCACGACCCGGACGACCGAGGTGGTTTCGTCGAAGATCTGCAGCGCGCGGGTGCCGAGCATGGAGCCCGCTCCGCCGACCGACTCGAAGTCCAGGGGGATGTCGATGTGCTCCTCGGTGAAGATCGGGGTGGAGGAGCCACCGGGGGTCCAGAACTTGAGCCGGTGCCCGTCGCGGATACCGCCGGCCATCTCGAGCAGTTCGCGCAAGGTCACGCCGAGCGGGGCCTCGTACTGGCCGGGCCGCTTGACGTGGCCGGACAGGGAGAAGAAGCCGAAGCCGGCGGACTTCTCCGTGCCCATGGACTTGAACCACTCGGCGCCGTTGGCGACGATGCTCGGCACGGTGGCGATGGATTCGACGTTGTTCACCACGGTGGGTGAGGCGTACAGACCTGCGACGGCGGGGAACGGCGGCTTGAGGCGAGGCTGGCCGCGGTAGCCCTCGAGCGAGTCCAGCAGGGCGGTCTCCTCACCGCAGATGTAGGCGCCCGCCCCGGCGTGGACGACGACGTCGAGGTCGAAGCCGCTGCCGAGGATGTCCTTACCGAGCAGCCCGGCCTCGTAGGCTTCGGCGACGGCGTGCCGCAGCCGCCGGATGACGTGCAGGACCTCCCCGCGGACGTAGATGAAGGCCTGGTGGCTGTTGATCGCGTAGGCGGAGATGATGACGCCTTCGATGAGCGCGTGCGGGTTGGCCATCATCAGCGGGATGTCTTTGCAGGTGCCGGGCTCAGACTCGTCGGCGTTGACGACGAGGTAGCGCGGCTTGGGGTTGTCCTTGGGGAGGAAACCCCACTTCATCCCGGTGGGGAAGCCGGCACCGCCGCGGCCGCGCAGGCCGGAGGCCTTGACCATCTCGACGATGGCGTCGGGCTCCATGGTCAGGGCCTTGCGCAGCGCCTCGTAGCCACCGTTCTCCCGGTAGGCGTCGAGGGTGTAGGAGTCCGGGCGGTCCCAGTTGCGGGACAGCACGGGGGTCAGCGTCGTCACTTGGTCCCCTCCTCATCGGCCGCGGCAGCCGTGTCTGCCGGGTCGGGTGCCTGCCAGCCGCGTTCCTTGGCCAGCCGGAGCCCGGCCAGGGAGGGTTCTCCGGCCTGCGGGCCCTCGGTGGCGCGGCCGTCGTCGAACCCTGCCAGGACCCGGGAGGCCTGCTTCCAGGTGCACAGGCGGTTGGGGCCGCGGGTCGGCTTGACGTCCTTGCCCAGGCGCAGGTCGTCGACGATCTTCTTCATCGACTCGGGGGTCTGGTTGTCGAAGAACTCCCAGTTGATCATGACCACGGGAGCGAAGTCGCAGGCGGCGTTGCACTCCACGTGCTCCAGGGAGATCTTTCCGTCCTCGGTGACCCCGTCGTTCTCTACACCCAGGTGCTCCTTGAGCGCGGAGTAGATCTCATCGCCGCCCATGACCGCGCACAGCGGGTTGGTGCACACGCCCACGTGGTATTCACCGACTGGGCGGCGCTTGTACATGGTGTAGAACGTGGCGACCGCGGTGACCTCTGCGGTGGTGAGGCCGAGCTGTTCGGCGCAGAAGGCGATGCCGTCGTTGCTCACGTAGCCCTCTTCCGACTGCACGAGGTGCAGCAGCGGAAGCAGTGCCGAGCGCGCCTTGGGGTAACGGGAGATGATCTCCTTGGCGTCGAGTTCCAGGCGGGCACGGTTCTCCCCGCTGAAGATCGGATTGGGCTTGGGGGGAGTACTCATCGGTCCACGCCTCCCATCACGGGGTCGATGCTGGCTACAGCGGCGATGACGTCGGCGACGGTACCGCCTTCGCACATGGCCGCCACAGCTTGGAGATTGGTGAACGAGGGGTCCCGGAAGTGCACCCGGTAGGGGCGGGGACCGCCGTCGCTGACCGCGAAGCAGCCGAGTTCGCCCTTGGGGCTTTCCACCGCTGCGTAGGCCTGGCCCGGGGGCACCCGGAAGCCTTCGGTGACGAGCTTGAAGTGGTGGATGAGGGCTTCCATGGAGCCGCCCTTGCCCATGATGTGGGCGATGTGGGACGGCGCGTTGCCCATGCCGTCGGGGCCGAGGGCGAGCTGGGCGGGCCAGCCGATCTTGGGGTCTTCGATCATCACCGGGCCCGGCTTGAGCTTGTCCAGGCACTGCTCGATGATCTTGAGACTCTGCTCGATCTCGGCCATTCGCACCCGGTAGCGGGCGTAGACGTCGGCACCGTCCGAGACCGGGATGTCGAACTCGTAGTTCTCGTAGCCGCAGTAGGGCTTGGCCTTGCGCAGGTCCCAGGGCAGGCCCGCGGCGCGCAGGATCGGGCCGGTGACGCCCAGCGCGAGGCATCCGGTGACGTCCAGGTAGGCCACGTCCCGGGTGCGGGCCAGGTAGATGGGGTTGGCGTCGAGAAGCTTGCGCATGTCCTTCAGCCGCTTGGGCATCTCGGTGAGGAGTTCGCGCACCTTCCCGACCGTGCCGGGCGGAAGGTCCTGGGCCACGCCGCCGGGGCGGATGTACGCGTGGTTCATGCGCAGCCCGGTGACCATCTCGAAGATGTCCAGGACCATTTCCCGTTCCCGGAACCCGTTGGTCATGACGGTGGTGGCGCCCAGCTCCATGCCAAACGTCGCCATCGCCACGAAGTGGGAGGAGATCCGGTTCAGCTCCATCATCATCACGCGGATGACGTTGGCGCGTTCCGGGACCTGGTCGGTGATGCCCAGCAGCTTCTCCACTGCCAGGCAGTAGGCCGTCTCGTTGAACAGCGGCGTGAGGTAGTCCATGCGAGTCACGAACGTGGTGCCTTGAGTCCACGTCCGGTACTCCATGTTCTTTTCGATACCGGTGTGCAGGTAGCCGATGCCGACTCGGGCCTCGGTGACGGTCTCGCCGTCCAAGGTGAGGATGAGCCGGAGCACGCCGTGGGTGGAGGGGTGCTGGGGCCCCATGTTGATGACGAGACGGTCGGTCTGGCTCCGCTGGGCCGCGGCGACCACCTCGTCCCAGTCGCCTCCGGAGGCATCGACGTAGGTCTCGGTTGGAGTGGTCATGCGTACGACCTCCGCTGGTCCGGCGGGGGAACCTTGGCCCCGCGGTACTCGACCGGAATTCCGCCCAGCGGGTAGTCCTTGCGCTGGGGATGGCCGTGCCAGTCGTCGGGCATGTGGATACGGGTGAGGGCGGGGTGGCCGTCGAAGATGATCCCGAAGAAGTCCCAGGCCTCTCGTTCGTGCCAGTCGTTGGTGGGGTAGACGCTCACGATCGAGGGGATGTGCGGGTCCGAGTCGGGGCAGCTCACTTCGAGCCGGATCTCGTAGTTGTGCGTGATGGAGCGCAACGCGTAGACGGCGTGCAGTTCGTTGCCCTCATCCTCGGGGTAGTGGACCCCGGTGACCCCCAGGCACAGTTCGAAACGGAGCGCCGGATCGTCGCGCAGCCGGGTGGCCACGTCCAGCAGGTGTTCGCGTCGCACGTGGAAGGTGATCTCGCCGCGGTCCACCACGACCCGGCTGATCGCGGTGTCGTAGGGTGTCCCGATCTCTTTCAGGGAGCGTTCGAGCGCGTCGGCGACTTCGTCGAAGTAGGCCGTGCGCGGGTCGCTGGGGTCGCTGTAGGGACGCTGGGCGGCGGCGGGCACGTGCCGGTAGACGCGCAGCCGTCCGTAGCCGGACGTGTCGCCGGTGGTTTTGGCACCGAACATGCCCATGCGGGCGATCGGCGAATTGATGCGCTGCGTCCCCAGCTCTCTGGGAAGGTTGTCCTTTTCTGGTAGGTTAGGCTTGCCTTGCTGCCCGTTGGAGGTCATCGGGTGGCTTCCTCCGTCTGCTGGATCAGCGGCAGCGCCCGCAGGCGTCGCTGCTCCAGTTCCTCGATCTCACGTTCGCGGTGCACGCCGAGCTTGGTGTTCTGGACCTTGTCGTGCAGCTTGAGGATGGCGTCCAACAGCATCTCAGGGCGCGGCGGACAACCTGGGAGGTAGATATCCACCGGCACGATGTGGTCGACGCCCTGCACGATGGCGTAGTTGTTGAACATGCCGCCGCTCGAGGCGCATACGCCCATGGCGATGACCCACTTGGGCTCCGCCATCTGGTCGTAGATGGTGCGCAGCACCGGGGCCATCTTCTGGCTCACTCGGCCGGCCACGATCATCAGGTCCGCTTGGCGAGGCGTGGCGGAGAAGCGCTCCATACCGAAGCGCGCGATGTCGAAGCGCGGGCCGCCGACCGCCATCATCTCGATGGCGCAGCAGGCAAGGCCGAAGGTCGCGGGCCACATGGAGGTCTTGCGGACGAAACCGACGATCTGTTCGACCGTGGTGAGCAGGACTCCACTGGGCAGCTTCTCTTCGAGGCCCATCAGTCGAACCCCCTTTCCGGTTCTGCAGTCTCAGTGGGACGACTGGGGATCAGGTGCGGGCTGGTCATGCGGATCAGTTCCATTCGAGGCCGCCGCGGCGCCATTCGTAGGCGTAGGCGATCGAGACGTTGACGAGGAACAGGATCATCACGACCAGGCCGAAGATCCCGAGCGCGTCGAGGTGCACCGCCCAGGGCACTAGGAAGATGACCTCGATGTCGAAGACGATGAACAACATCGCCGTCAGGTAGTACTTGATCGTGAACCGACCGCCGCCCACGGGCTGGGGAGTGGGTTCGATCCCGCACTCGTAGGCCTGGAGTTTGGTGCGGTTGTAGCGTTTAGGCCCGGCGATCGCTCCGACGATCATCGAGACGATCACGAAGGCAGCGCCGATACCGCCGAGTACGAAGATGGGGGTGTACAGCTCCATCGGCTAGCCGCTCCCTTGGTGTTGTGCACGGAAGAGGTTCATGTCCTGCCGTTCTCGCGGGATGGGTCTCCTGAGTTGTCTCACGAGGCGGGCGCGATCTTGGACAGGCCGTTGATGAGCCGGTCCAGCGCGTCGCCGTGGCTGGGTTCCGTGAGGTTCGCCAGCATCTTGAGGGTGAAGCGCATCAGGAGGGGCCGCGGGAGACCATACTTGGTGGCGTACTTCATGAAGTAGGGGTTGCCGATCAGCTTCACGAAGTAGCGCCCCAGCGTGTAATAGCCGCCGTAGGTATCCCGCAGGATCTCCGGGTAGCGCAGCAGGGTGCGTTCGCGGTCCCGCGGTGTGGGACGGCTCAGCGCCTGGACCGCCACGTCAGCGGCGATCCGACCTGCTTCCATCGCGTAGGCGATGCCCTCGCCGTTAAAGGGGTTAACCATGCCTCCTGCGTCACCGACCAGCATCATGCCACGGGCGTAGTGCGGTGTCCGGTTGAAGCCCATGGGCAGGGCGGCGCCGCGGATGGGTCCTTTCTGGTTCTCCTCGGTGAACCCCCACTCTTCAGGCATGCTCTGCGTCCAGCGGCGCAGCAGTTTGCGGTAGTCGATCTTCTGGAAGGCGGGGGTGGAGTTGAGGATCCCCAGGCCTACGTTGCTGGTGCCGTCGCCGACTCCGAAGATCCAGCCGTAGCCGGGGAGCAGCACCTGCTTGCCGTCGGTGGTGTCCCAGAGTTCCAGCCAGGACTCCAGGTAGTCGTCGTTGTGCCGGGGGGTGGTGAAGTAGGTGCGGACGGCCACGCCCATGGGGCGGTCGTCGCGTCTGCGGATGCCCAGGGCGATCGCCAGGCGCGAGGAGTTGCCGTCGGCGGCGAGGACGAGGGGTGCGCGGAAGGAGCGGATGCGGCCTTCGGCGTCTTTGGCTTGGACTCCGACGACGCGGTTGCTGCGCTCGTCGATGATGGGCGCGGTGACGTTGGTGCGTTCCAGGAGCCGCACACCGGTTTTCACGGCGTGGCGGGCGAGGATCTGGTCGAAGTCGTAGCGGGTGCGTACCAGACCGAATCCGGGGTATTCCGAAAGTTCAGGCCAGGGAAGCTCGAGTCGGGTTCCGCCGCCGATGATGCGGAGGCCGCGGTTGCGGATCCAGCCGTCTTCTTCGTTGATGGGGATCCCCATAGCGACGAGCTGTTTGACTGCACGGGGGGTGAGGCCGTCTCCGCAGACCTTCTCCCGCGGGAAAGCAGTCTTCTCCAGCAGCAGGACGTCGAGGCCCGCGGTGGCCAGGTAGTGGGCTGCCGTGCTCCCTGCCGGGCCTGCTCCGACGACGATGACGTCGGCTTCCTCGTGGGGAACCGTGGTGTCTGTGACTGGGGTCGGTGCTGTCTGGCTCACGGATGGTCCTGACTGCTCGGCGCGGTTTCACACTGGGGTTCGAGCTTGTGGCTGTCCCAGAAAGGGGAATAAACTCGCCCCCTTGTGAAGTGCTTCACAAGGTCTTCAATGCGAAGTCTAGACCTTCCCAGCCACACGAGCGACCCCAGGTCCCTGTTGGTGAGGTTTCGGTCGCGCTGCCCTGACCTAGGGGTTTAAAAACCAGGTAACAGCGCGGCGGTTCACTTTTGACCGGTGTGCCGGTTACAGGACACAGTCTCGGCAAAGTTCACAAAAAGCTCAAATTGGGATCTTTTTAACAAAACCGAAGACTCATGGTGATACTACCATTACCATGAGTAGTGATTTGCGCCACAGAAAAACCTCCTTGTCCGGGGACGCGGAGGTGAGCAGAGACACACGTACGGCGCCTCAGCGCTCGCGGTAGGCGCGGTGCAGCGCCACCACCCCGAACGTGAGATTGCGCCAGGCGACCCGCGACCAGCCGGCCGCGCTGATCTTCCGGGCGAGCCCAGCCTGGTCCGGCCAGGCCGCGATCGACTCCGACAGGTAGGCGTAAGCGTCCGGGTTGTCGCTGAACTGGCGCGCCACCCACGGCAGGCCGATCTTCATCCCCCAGCCCAGCATCCGGTCGAGCGGCTGCACCGGAAGGTGGCTGAATTCACAGATCACCAGTCGGCCGCCGACTTTGGTGACCCGCAGCAGCTCGGCCAGCGCCCGGTCCACGTCGTGGACGTTGCGCAGCCCGAACGAGATCGTGACAGCGTCGAACGTCTGATCCGCAAACGGCAAGTGCAGCGCGTCCCCGGCCACCACGGTGACCCCCTTGCGGGACGCACCGCCGCGGCGTTCAGCGCCGACCCGGAGCATGCCGAACGAGAAGTCGCAGGCGATGACCCGCGCACCCCGGCGGGTGAAGGATTCCGACGAGGTTCCCGTCCCGGCCGCAAGGTCGAGCACCAGCTCGCCGCTGTAGGCGTCCACCGCAGCCACAGTGGCCTGCCGCCAGTAGCGTTCCCGCCCCAGGGAGAGCACCCGGTTGAGCAGGTCGTAGCGGTCCGCGATGCTGTCGAACATCGCGGCGACGTCTCGGGGGTCCTTGTCCAGTTCGGCACGGATCATGGTGCACAGCCTAGAGGGTGCTGCGTTCCGGTCCTGCGGCCCGTCCTCCCTACGGTGTCTCCCCCGGAGCAGAACGCTGCTCCGCCTGGCCCGGCTCCACCGCGGTACTGCCGGACGCACTCCCGGGTGACGGGGCCTGCTGCAAGTGGTCTTCCCTGCTGGCCCCGGCATCGAGCCGCTCACCCACGCTCCGCATCCGTTCCATCCCCCGCACCAGTGAGGCGGAGAGCGCGTCGCGCTGCGGGGAGAGCAGCACGAAACTCAGCAGGCCGCTGATCACCAGAGCGAGGATGACCGCGAGCAGCTCGCGGGCGCCCAGGAGATACACCACGCCGAAAGCGATCGCGAAGAGCAGCACCCGGGCCGCGGTATAAGCAATGAAGTTACGCATGAAACTGCCTCACAACGGGCGGTTCACAGAAAAGTCCCGGTGAAGACCCGGCACGCCCCTGGGGCAGCGGTTCACGGCTGTGCCCTCCGCCCCTCCAGCAGGTCCTGCCCAGTCCTCGACCGTGCATCGTCCCTCTCCACCCCAGCCTAAAGGGCGGTTTTTCCTGCGGACACGGACCCCTGTCCCAGATAAGGCGGTGTTCATCTTCTGTGCCGAGATTGAGAAAGAAGACACCCCTGAGGGGGATATCACGTTACGATCACATCTGCCCGCCCTCGCCCACGTTGCCTCCCATCTTTCCGAAAACTAAGGAGGAAACAGCCCGACTCATGCACACTAGGGGACTAAACGCCCGTACCACATCCGGGATGGGAGTAAAGGGGGATGGCGAAGGTGGAAAGAACAACGGAACGCTTGCTGACCCCGGGAGAGGTCGCTTCCCTCTTCCGCGTCGACCCTAAGACCGTGACCCGGTGGGCCGCCTCCGGCCGGATCAGCAGTATCCGCACCCCCGGCGGGCACCGCCGCTTCCGGGAGTCCGAAGTCCGCGCACTGCTCCACGGGGAGACTCCTGAATCCTCGCACTGACCAGCGAAGACTCTGGGCTCTCGTCCCGATGGCACCGGCCCCGCTCCGTGGTGGTCCGCACCCGCACATCCAGGTCACACCCGGATAGGCTGGAAGACATGGTTTGGCTCGGTGGCCTCATTACGCTGCTCACGATCGTGCTCTGGGTGTACGCGTTCTTCGACGCGCTCACCTGTCCCGCTGAGGAAGTCCGCAACCTGCCCAAGGTGATCTGGCTACTCGTCATCGTGCTGTTTGCGGTGATCGGTCCGCTCCTGTGGCTCTTCCTCGGACGTCCCATCACGCATCCCGGCACAGCGGTCTCCTCCTCGGTGCCTGTCTCCTCCGCCGACCATCTGGACCCCTCGGATTTCCACCGGCCGTCCGGGCGCAACCGTCCACTGGGCCCAGACGACGACCCCGAGTTCCTGCGGCGACTCGACAAACGCATCAACCCGGAGGATTGAGCACGCACGGCATGGTGAAGGCCCGCCCTGAGTGAGCCGAGGGCGGGCCTTCACTCTGCCGACGCTCTACCGTGGGCGCCCCGGCACCCCAGGGCCCCGCTCCCGGTCAGGCGTAGCTGTGCAATCCGCTGAACAGGTAGTTCACCCCAAAGAAGTTGAACAGCAGACAGCCAAAGCCGATGAGGCTGATCCACGCGGCTTTCGGGCCCTGCCAGCCCGCTGTGGCACGCGCGTGGAGGTAGGCGGCGTACACGATCCAGGTGATGAAGGACCACACTTCCTTGGGGTCCCAGCCCCAGTAGCGGCCCCACGCCTCGTCCGCCCAGATCGCCCCGGCGATCACCCCGAACGTCCACAGCGGGAAGGCCAGCACGATCATGCGGTGCGCGATCCGGTCCAGCAGTTCCGCGCTGGGCAGCTTGGCGGCGATCGCGCTCACCTGCTGGCCGAGCGCCTGCTTGACTTCGGTGCGTCGCGCCAGCAGATAGGTGATCGTCGCGGACCCGGACACCATGAACGCCCCGGTCGCCAGGATGAGCGCGGAAACGTGGATAGCGATCCAGTAGGAGTCCAGCGCCGGGACCACGGGGCCGCTCTCCGAGTACAGCCAACGCACCGCGATACCGAGCAGCAGCAGGACGGGGACCAGCACAAACGCACCGAGGTAATGGGCCCGGTAACGCATCGCGGCAAAGAGGAACGCCGCCACCCCGCACAGGCAGATCGCGATGACGAACTCGAACATGTTGCCCCACGGCCAGCGTCCCACTGCCAGGCCGCGGGTGACGATCTGGGCCAGGTTGAGCAGCAGGCCCACCGCGGTCACGGCCATGCCGATCTTGCCGACCACGTGGCGGGACGCTTTGGCCTCGGGCTCCTGTTCCCGCAGGCTCACTTTCAGGTCGCTGTTCTCCGCTTCCGAGGCGCCGACGGCGACCAGGCGGGTGCCGGTCAGCGACTGGCGGCGTCCGTAGGCTGCCTCGAACACGAAGAGGAACAGGGCGACCGCATAGACCAGGATCATCCCGAGGACAAGGTTGTCGCTGAGATTCGACAGCGCGGGGTCGACCGCGCTGCCTGCCGCGAGAACGTGCACCGCTTACTCCTTCTCCATGTCTGCTTGGCAGTCGGAACGCCGCAGCCGTTGGTTCAACTGGGTGGCCAGTTCGTGGAACCGGCGCAGCGGCGCGGCCCCCTCGGTCTTGGCAAGCCCGCCGATCTCGACCACGGTACGCCCGTCTGCTCCGCGGCGGGCACGGACCCATACCCGTCGCGGCTGGACGAACAGGGTGCACAGCAGCCCCAGTACCGCCGCCACCGCGCTGGCCAGCGCATACGGTCGGGCAGGGTCGCTGGCGACCAGCAGAGTGACGTAGTCGCGGTACCCGGTGAACTCGATCGTGGCGCCACCGGGCAGCTCCCAGCGGTCGCCTACAGCCAACGGAGCAGAGTCGCCGATCTCCTCCATGCGCTTGGTGTACAACTGGTACACCGACTGGGGGTTGCCGCTGTCCAATCCGAGGTCGCCGACAAAGCCCTTGAGCACCACCATGGGGTTGCGCGCGTCCGGGAACTCCGAGACGAGGTCGCCGTTGTCGTCGGTGGCCGCTGAGGGAAGGAACACCCCGGTGAAGCCCAGCTGCTCCGGGGCGATGTCGGGGACTTTCACCACCCCGTCGGAGGTGAAGTTGCCGTCTCCGCGGTCCAGGAACGGCACCGCCTGGTCGAAGACCACGTGCCCGTCGGCGTCGGTGACCCGGAACGTAGGGGCGTAGCCGTGGCCGAGCAGGTAGACCTGGGCGCCGTCGACGCGGAGCGGGTGGTTGACCTCCAGGATGTGGGACTCTTCGGGGGCGTCCGGGTGCTCCCGGTAGGTGAGGTCGGCGCGGTAGCTCGCGGCTTGGCCGGCCATCCCGCCCTCCTCCACGAAGGAGGCTTCGAATTCGTCGAGCCGGATCCAGAACGGCTGGATCTTGGCCGAGTCCACCGCGATTCCCGGGTAGAAGGCGTCGTAGGAGGTCAGCGTGTTGGCGAACGCGTCCTCTTCGATGAGGAGGACGTTGCCCCGGTAGCCGAAGAACGCGGTGCACGCCACCGACACGAGCAGGCCCACCAGTGACAGGTGGAAGACCACGTTGCCGGTCTCGCGCAGGTAGCCGGTCTCCGCGGATAGCGAGTCGCCGTAGTCGGCGATCCGATGCCCGCGCAGCAGACCTCGTGCTTCGGCGAACACCTGCTCTGGGGTGGCGTCGGTCTCGAACGTCGCCGAATAGGGCATCCGGTCAAGGCGGCGCGGGGTCTTCGGCGGCCGGGCCCGCAGCAGCCGGTAGTGCGCTCCCGCACGGGGCAGTACGCACCCCACGAGCGAGACGACCAGCAGCAGGTAGATCGCCGCATACCAGGGCGAGGAGTAGACGTCGAACAGGAAGAACCGGTCGAGCACCGGGGCGAGGTCGGGGTGCTCCAGGAAGTAGTTCTGGACCTCTTCGACGCTGACGCCTCGCTGGGGCAGGAGTGAACCCGGGATCGCGCCCAGGGCGAGCAGGAAGAGCAGGATGAGCGCGGTGCGCATCGAGGTCAGCACCCGCCACGCCCAGCGCGCCCACCCCAGGGGGGACAGCGCGGGTGCGGCGGGCGGCGCCTGCTGCGGTTCGGTCACCGTGCTCGATTGGCTTGGGGTCACTGCTAGATCACCGTGGTGAAGTTCGCGGTCCAGCCCTGCATGACGGCGGTGATGTCGGTCCACAGGCCCGTGACGAGCAGCAGGCCCACCACGACCAGCATCGCGCCGCCCACGCTGGTGACGAGACGGTAGTGGCGTTTGACCCAGTCGAAAGCTCCCAGCGCTCTACGGTAGACCAGGGCCGCGGCCACGAACGGCAGGCCCAGGCCGAGGCAGTAGCTCAGCGACAGCAGCGCTCCCCGGCCCACGCTCCCTTCGATGAAGACGAGGGACTGTACCGCGGCCAGGGTGGGGCCGATGCACGGGGTCCAGCCCAGGCCGAACAGGATGCCCAGCAGCGGGGCCCCGGCCAGACCGGCCCCGGGAAGCCGGTGGACGCGGAACTCGCGGTTGAACCCGGGGATGAGGCCCATGAACGCCAGCCCTAGAACGATGGTCAGCGCCCCGAGCACGCGGGTGATGACCGCGGAGTAGTCGAGGAGCAGCCCGCCGATCCCGCCGACGAACACGCCGACGGCCACGAAAACCGCGGTGAAGCCGGCGATGAAAAGCAGGCTGCCGGCGAGCATGGTCCACCGGCGAGAGGCCATGAGGTCGTCCACTGTGGCGACTCTGCGCTGGCCGTCGGCTGTGGTGGTGTGCACTTCTCCTCGCCGGTGCGCCGCGATGTCGGCCCCGGTCAGCCCGGTCACGTACGAGAGGTATCCGGGAACGAGCGGCAGCACGCACGGGGAAAGGAAGGAGACCAGTCCGGCGGCTGCGGCCAGCGGAATGGCGAGGAAGAGGGATCCGGAGAGGACAGTCTCAGCAATCACTGGACATCAGCGTCCTCGGCGGCGACGGTGCTGACCAGTTCCGTCAGCTCCTTGTAGTTGGTAGCGCCGATCACCCGGGCTGCGATCCTCCCTTGCCGGTCGATGACCAGGGTGCTGGGGATCGCCTGCGGGGGGACCGTGTCGCGGAAGGCTTGCGGGATTTCGCCTGACTGGTCGTAGAGGCTCGGGTAGGAGACGTCCTGGTTGCGTTCGAACGCCTGCGCAGCGGTGCGGTTGTCCTTGATGTTGACGCCGAGGAAGCTCACCCCTTGGTCGGCGTGCTCGGCGTTGACTTCGTTGAGGACGGGCGTCTCCGCGCGGCAGGGGGCGCACCAACTGGCCCAGAAGTTCATGACGACGACGTCCCCGGAGTAGTCGGCGAGGCTCACCGGATCCCCGTCGAGGGTTTCTCCTTCGACTGCGGGCGCTTGTTCGCGGTCTTCGGAGGGGAACAGCGTGCTGGAGCCGTCCCCGGAGATGTAGCGGTCATCTTCGGTCGCCGCCCCGGTGTCGATTTCCTCGGCGCAACCGGCCAGGGCAGCCAGCACCGCCACGGCGGCAAGACCGCGGAGCGCGGCAGCGCGCACTCGGGGGCCTGGTCTGGTGAAGGGCATCGCGGAAGAACCTCGTCAGCGGGATGCGGCAGACAATGCATCAACAACGACGAAGTGTAGTAGACGCCCTGGTGACCGCTGCGCGGGCCCGTGGCTAGCCGCTCGGACACTATGTGGGGGTGGCGCAGACTGCGCCACCCCCACATAGTTCGCGTCTCAGCCCGCGTGGACGAACGCCTCGCGGAGGTAGTTGTCCACGTCACGCTTGGGCACCCGGTAGGAACGCCCCACCCGGATAGCCGGCAGCGTTCCGGAGTGCACCATGCGGTAGACCGTCATTTTGGAGACGCGCATGATCGCGGCCACCTCGGCCACCGTCAAGAACCGTACTTCGCCCAGTGATCCCTTGCTCCCGCTCATGTCCCGACGCTCTCTTTCCCGGACGTGCACCCGCGTTGTCACCTGAACGCGACCGTCCTCCCGTTTTCGTCCGGTCGCGCTCACGTGTCACCCAGCAACTTTCGATCCGTCCGTTCTCAGAGTAAATCTCGGGTCACGTCATTAGAAGGGTGTTTTTCGCTCTCGGTCACTATCGCTGCCCCAGGCCGGAGGGCGAGGTTTGGCCTGTGGGTACACCATGAGACGCACCGCGAAAACTCATGGGATGATCTGCTCTTTTCCCGGTCTTTTTTGCGGTGGGAAAGCGTGGGGAACGATTTTCAGGCCAGCCCGGCGCGGTAAATAACGTAGTCCGAAAGCGGGCGGTACTCGTCGGGAACATAACCGTCGTCGAGCGGCACCGTGACATGAAGTTTTCCTTCATGTTCGCCCAGGAAGAGCGCAGGATCGTTGCTGTCGGCGAACCCGATCGTCGGCACTCCAGCCTCACCTGCCGCGCCAGCAAAACCGTGATCGGCGATGACCAACTGCGGCCATGGCCCACCCGTTTCAGACAGTTGGGCCAGTACCGCCCGCATCGCAAAAGGGTGGTGACTGTGCTGGGGTTCTGTGCCGTCCGTCACCATACCCACGTCGTCGCGCCAGACCAGGGTGCGGCGGGTCGGCGGGGGTCCACCAGGAGCGTCATACGAGTAGCCGGCCGCGGCCGTGACCACCGTGCACCCGTGGTCGACGAGCACATCTTTCCACGCCCGGTAGAGCTCGGCCAGATTGTTGGGGTGCCCGGTGGCCACCATGATGCGTTCGCGGTCGCGTGCGGCTTGCGCGAGCCGCTCCGCGACCACCTCGAGGGCGTCGACCGTGCGGTCCGGGTCGATGGTGTCGATTCCCTGCACGTAGTCTTCGTCCGCGACCACGCCGCAGCGCTGCGCCATGAGCGCCAGCACGTCCGAGAACGTCCACTTCCGCTGGAAGGTCAGGCCGAACTGGTGGTAGGGGTCTCCTTCGACAAGCCGCCGGTAGTGCTTGAGGTTGTTCTGCCGCGGAGTGGCGACCTGACCGGCGATACCGGTCGTCACCAAATAGTCGATGAGTTCCGCACGGGAGGGCGGCTTCAAGACAGACCCCCTTTATTTCTTTTTCCGGTCAAGCCAGCACTGATCGGCCTTTGTCGGACCATTGTCGATGATTCCGCCGCCCGTTGCACCGTTTTCCGGTGCGGCTGGAACGCCTCCCCTGCGCTGGCCGGCCCGCCTCGGGGTGCAGGCGGGCCGCCTCACATCATCGGGTCGATGCCGTGGCACGGGAACACCGCGGCCCGGGTCGCCCGGATCGCGCGGTCCACCGCGTCCGCCGGGTCGAAGCCCGCTTCGAACGGGACGTAGTCGGCTTTCCGCCCGTCCGTCATGTGCAGGGGCGGGACCTCGCCGGTGCGTTCCTTGACGAACTCGTGCCACTCATCAGGGGTGCGGGTCTCCGGGTCGATCGGGGTGCCCGCGGCTTCGGCCAGCAGGTGGGTCCACGCACGCGGCACCACCTGCACCAGCTCGTATCCGCCGCCGCCGAGCAGCACCCAGCGCCCTGCGGCGGTCTCCTTGGCCAGCTCGTGGAGGGCCTCGTAGGTCCGGCGCTGCCCGTCGATACTGAGCGTCAGGTTGGCCAGTGGGTCGAGGGTGTGGGTGTCGCAGCCCTGCTGGGTGACGAGCACCTCCGGCTGGAACTCGCGCAGCAGCGGCGGGACGATGGCGTGGAACGCGCGGAGCCACATGGCGTCGTTCGTCCCCGCGGGCAGGGCCACGTTGACCGCATAGCCTTCCGCGTCCGGGCCGCCGATCTCCTCGGGGTACCCGGTGCCGGGGAAGAGGGTCAGGGGGGACTCGTGCAGGCTGATGGTGAGCACCCGGGGGTCGTTGTAGAACATCTCCTGCACCCCGTCACCGTGGTGGACGTCCACGTCCACGTAGGCGACCCGTTTGGCGCCCTGCTCCAGCAGCCAGGCGATGGCGACCGCGGCGTCGTTATAGACGCAGAATCCCCAGGCCTTGTTGGGCATGGCGTGGTGCAGGCCGCCCGCGATGTTCGCGCCGTGCTCCGCCTCCCCCTGCCACACGGCGCGCGCCGCCGCCACGGACGCGCCTGCAACCAGGGCGGACGCTTCGTGCATGTCGGGGAAGACCGGGTTGTCGCTGGTGCCCAGCGCGTACTTCATGTTGGGTTCCAGGGTTTTCCCTGCCTGCTTGACGGCAGCGATGTAGTCGCGGCTGTGGACAAGCTCCAGCAGGGCGTCGTCAGCAGGCTCGACCGGTGCGAAGGAGACACCGGGCGCATCGAACACGCCGAGGCGGCGGCAGAGCTCCATGGTCAGCTCGACCCGGACGGGCGCAAGTGGATGCTGCGGGCCGAAGTTGTAGCTGGTCAGCCCGTCATTCCATGCGATGCGCAGTGAACAAGCCATGCGCCCTCCCCCTCGGTGACAGTGTTCTTCACCACAGTAGTTGACCGGGCCTGCGTGGCAGCGCAGGGGACCCCGCAATCCGCCTGCTGGCCTCAGCCTTCAGCGAGTTCCGCGCTCCGCCGGCACGCGGCTTCCACCGCGTCAGCGAACGCGCTGCGCAGGCCGTGGCGTTCGAGTTCCCGCAGGGCAGCGGCGGTCGTTCCCCCGGGCGAGGTCACTGCTTCCCGCAACAGGGTCGGATGGTCCCCGGAGTCGCGCAGCATTGCCGCGGAGCCCACCGCGGTCTGGGTGACGAGCCGCTCGGCGGTCGGCCGCGGCAGCCCCAGGAGCACTCCGGCTTCGATCATCGCTTCCGCGACGAGGTAGAAGTAGGCAGGGCCGCTTCCGGAGAGGGCGGTGACCGCGTCCAGGTGCTTCTCCGGTACGCGCACGACCTCGCCCACCGATCGGAGCAGGGTCTCCGCGCGGTCGAGGTGCTCCTCAAGGGTGTGGGTTCCGGCTGCGATGGCGGTCATCCCCTGGCCGACCAGGGCAGGGGTGTTGGGCATGGCTCGGACCACGGCGGTCTCCGCGGGAAGGTGCTTTTCCAGCACGGCTGTGGTGATTCCGGCGGCTACGGAGATCACCAGGCGCCCGGGGGGCAGTGCCGGGGCAATCTCGTTCAACGCCGCGACCATGTCCTGCGGTTTGACTGCGAGCAGCAGCGTGTCTGCGCGGGCGGCGGCTTCGGCCGGGGAGGCGGCGGCGACCCCGTAGCGCTGGCAGAGTTCTGCGGCGCGGTCTTCGCGCGCTTCGCTGATGAGCACCTCCGCGGCGTCCCGCCCGGTGTGGAGGATTCCGGCGAGCAGGGCTTCACCCATCCGCCCTGCCCCAATGATCGCGATCATGGAGTCACACCCTTCTCACGTTGCCCAGTAGTGGGCGGTGGACCGGTCAGGGCGGGGGTTGTCGGCATCCGTCCCGTGCCGTGGCTGTCCCGGCCCCACCGCTCACCGCGGTGGCGGCCCGGTGTCGGCGCGCCCCGCCGGTCGTCCAGTGCGAGGATATTGCGGGCGGAGCGGCGGCACGGTTACAAATCCGCGGCAGCCCCGTGCCGAAGGCCGCATGCGGGAGAG
Organism: Thermobifida sp.; assembly: GCF_017577275.1. Lineage (NCBI taxonomy): Bacteria > Bacillati > Actinomycetota > Actinomycetes > Streptosporangiales > Nocardiopsidaceae > Thermobifida > Thermobifida sp. The sequence goes on along the minus strand of NZ_PITY01000017.1, from coordinate 90,027 downwards.
GGGCGCGATCTGGTACCGGTGCCGGTCAATCGGTGCTGACGGTGCCGTCGCTGTGGACCGAGAACACACGCAGGGCGGGAGCAGGCACCGAGCGCACCACGATCTGTTCGCGTTCCGGCTGTTCGCTGCGGGGCTCTGGCGGCACGCTCCGCGCGAAGTGGAGGCGGGTGAACGCGAGGGCTTCGGCGAGTTCGGTGAGCCGGGTCTTCCGGTCGGACTTGCGGGTGTTGACTTCCAGGACGATCTGGCCGCGGTAGTCGTCGTTGGCGAGGTGTTCCAGGAGTTCCGCGCACGGCTGGTTGCCGCGGCCGGGGATCAGGTGCTCGTCGAAGTTCTGTCCGCCGACGCCGTCAGCGAGGTGCACGTGGGAGAGGCGGTCACCGAGCTGCCGCGCCATGTCCATGGCGTCCGACTGCGACATGGCGGTGTGGGAGAGGTCCAGGGTGACGTTAGGGTAGTCGCGGTCCAAGGGGTTCCAGCTCGGCGCGTAGGGGACGACTTCTTTGCCCCGCATGCGCACCTGGTACATGTTTTCGACCGCGAAGATCACGTCGGTCTCGTCCCGCATCTTCAGGATGCCGGACTCGAATTCCCGGGCGTATTCGCGCTGCCATTTGAACGCCGGATGCACCACAACGGTCGTTGCGCCCAGCGCTTCCGCCATCTCTTTCGATTTGATGAGTTTGATCCAGGGGTCCCGCCCCCACACCCGCTGGGTGAAGATCAGGCACGGGGCGTGAATCGCGGTGATGGGAATCTGGTGGTACTCCGACAGCCGACGGAGCATGTCGATGTCCTGGCTGACCGGGTCTGCGGTGACCATGACTTCGATGCCGTCATAGCCGAGTTCAGCGGCGATTTCGAAGGCCGCTGGAGTTTTCTCCGGGTACACCGACGCCGTCGAAAGGACGACGGGGGCGTCTGGAACCTGGATAGCGTTCACTTGAACCACCATACGTGCTGTCGTCGTGAAATTCCCTGCCGCACCAGTGGCCCGTGGGGCGGCGCGCTGCGCTGCCAGGCCGCTGCGGACATCCCCGCGTCGTCGTAAGGGTCATCCAGGGGAACAACGCGTGCCGCGAAGCGATTCCCTTCCTTCCCCAGTGAAGCGGAGCACCGTCCCGCCGTTCCTGGGAGACGGGTCGGCGGAGCAGGCGGACCATGGGTGTGGGGCGGGGTTCGTGTGCTGGTTGTGGGATGCGGCACTGGGATGCTGCCGCAACGCTCCGCGGTGGGGGCGCGGGGGCTGGTCGGGGGAAAACCGCGCCGGTGACGTGCCGAAGCGGCGTGGGCGTGTGTGCGGACTCTGCCCTATGCCACGGTACACGCCCCAGCCTCGCACACCCGGAGCATACTTCTCGCCCCCTGCCGGCAGGTGGGGACGGACCGGCGAGGCGGAAAGCCGCGGCTGTCCGCGGCACTGCTGTCCCCGGGCCGTGCCGGCGCGCCCTGTCCCGCCCGCGGTGGGGCAGGGCAGCCCAGGCACGCAAGCGTCCCGCGCTGCAGCCCGGGGCGGTCCCGGAGCGAGCTGCCGGGACCGCGGTGCGGAAACCTGGGGAGCGGGGGCCATGGACGTTGTCCTCCGATGCGGCGCCCGGTTGATTCGGGCGTACTTGTCTGACGGTGCACAGCGCCGTCTGGTTCGATTCCCGGCCGACTCTGCGGGGACCGGGTTCTCCCCAGGCCGGCCCGGTGTGTTCCAGCCGGTGCCAGACAGGCGATAGCGTGCGGGTATGGCACGGGCAGCGAAACGGACGTTCCGGTGTACCGAGTGCGGGTGGACCGCTCCGAAGTGGGTGGGCCGGTGTGGAGGCTGCCAGGCGTGGGGCACGGTGGAGGAGGCTGCCGGCTCTGCGGCGAGCGGGGTGGCTCCGATCCGGGCGGGGACGCCCGCGCGGCCTATCGCTGAGATCGATGTGGAAGCGGCCCAGGCCACACCCACGGGACTGGCGGAACTCGACCGGGTCCTCGGGGGCGGGATGGTTCCCGGCGGGGTGCTGCTGCTCGCCGGTGAGCCGGGAGTGGGCAAGTCCACCCTCCTGTTGGAGGTGGCGGCACGCTATGCCGCGCTGGGCCCGGTGCTGTATGTGACGGGCGAGGAGTCGGCGGGGCAGGTGCGGCTGCGCGCCGAACGGGTAGGCGCGCTGGCGCCCAAGCTCTACCTGGCTGCGGAGACAGAGCTTCCTGCGGTTGCCGGGCACGTGGACGAGGTGATGCCTCGCCTGCTCATCGTGGACTCGGTGCAGACCATGAGTGTCCCCGAGGCGCCGGGAACCCCGGGCGGGGTGACCCAGGTCCGCGAGGTGGCTGCGGGACTGATCCGGTTGGCGAAAGAACGCGACATCGCCACAGTCCTGGTGGGTCACGTCACCAAGGACGGTTCGATTGCGGGCCCGCGGGTGCTGGAGCACCTGGTGGACGTGGTGCTGCAGTTCGAGGGGGACCGGCATTCGCAGCTGCGTATCCTGCGCGCGGTCAAGAACCGCTACGGCCCCACCGATGAGATCGGCTGCTTCGAGCTCACCGACTCGGGGATCGTGGGGCTGCCAGATCCGAGCGGCCTGTTCCTCACCCGGCGTACCGAGCCGGTTCCCGGGACCTGTGTCACGGTCACCGTGGAAGGGCGGCGCCCGTTGATTGCCGAGGTGCAGGCGCTGGTGGCGCCCACGGCCCTGCCGCAGCCGCGCCGCGCCACCTCGGGGTTGGATGCCGCGCGGGTGGCGATGGTGCTGGCGGTGCTGGAGAAGCGGGTGAACCTGCGCATGGGTGCGGCCGACGTCTACACCTCCACGGTGGGCGGGGTGCGTCTCGTGGAGCCGTCGGTGGACTTGGCGCTGGCGCTCGCATTGGCCGGGTCGCACACCGATATGGCGCTGCCGCCCGGCATGGTCGCTATCGGCGAGGTGGGGCTGGCCGGTGACGTGCGCGTGGTCAGCAGCCTGCCGCGACGGCTCCAGGAGGCGCGGCGGTTGGGGTTCACGACCGCGATCGTGCCGGCCGGGGCCGACGATGCGGTCCACGAGGAAGGGCTCACCGTCGTGGAGGTCACCGACCTGGGGCAGGCGCTGCGCACCGCGTTCCCTGAGCTGCGGCGCTGAGCTGTCGGAAGGGGCGGTGGCAGGCCGTGCGCAGCGTGCGCGGTTCTCGCCCGGACACGTCGCAGGCGGGGATGTCTGTTCTCTTTCGGGTCGTCGCCGGGGGACATCCCAGGGGTTGTTACTTGCGGTAACGGTACATTGACTTCTCTCCACCCCCTGCTTTATGGTGATCCGCGCCACAAAAGTGGCGAACGGTGAATGAACTCTTCCTGAATCTTCTCCTGGCTCCACTGAAGTTTTCTCCTTCCATTCGGGAGCGCACCCTGCGCTTTTCGTCCCCCCACGCCTCTGCGGAGGCGTGTTCCCCGAAAGGACTACCGGCAGTGGGCAGAATGACCCCCCTGACGCGACGACTGCGTGCCGGAGCAGCCGCGATCGCGATCGGAGCGTCTGCTCTTATCCCCCTGACTTCCTCCCCCGCAGCCGCCTCAGGCACCGCTGACTGGCTGCACACGGACGGCAACCGGATCGTGGACTCCGCGGGCAACGAGGTGTGGCTCACCGGAGCCAACTGGTTCGGCTTCAACACCAGCGAACGGATGTTCCACGGGCTGTGGGCCGCCAACATCGAGGACATCACCAGTGCGATGGCCGAGCGCGGCATCAACATCGTGCGTGTCCCCATCAGCACCCAACTGCTGTTGGAGTGGAAGAACGGCCAGGCCGGACCGAGTGGAGTCAACGAGTACGTCAACCCCGAACTGGCGGGGATGAACACCCTCGAAGTGTTCGACTACTGGCTGCAACTGTGCGAAGAGTACGGCCTCAAAGTCATGCTTGACGTGCACAGCGCGGAGGCCGACAACTCCGGGCACTACTACCCGGTCTGGTACAAGGGCGATATCACCACCGAGGACTTCTACACGGCCTGGGAGTGGGTCACCGAGCGGTACAAGAACAACGACACCATCGTCGCCGCAGACATCAAGAACGAGCCCCACGGCAAAGCCAACGAGACCCCGCGCGCCAAGTGGGACGGCTCCACGGACATCGACAACTTCAAGCACGTCTGCGAGACCGCCGGTAAGCGCATCCTCGCGATCAACCCGAACATGCTCATCCTGTGCGAGGGGATCGAGATCTACCCCAAGGATGGGCAGGACTGGTCCTCGACCGATGGGCGGGACTACTACTCCACCTGGTGGGGCGGCAACCTGCGCGGCGTCGCCGACCACCCCGTCGACCTGGGCGCCCACCAGGACCAGTTGGTCTACTCGCCGCACGACTACGGTCCCAGCGTGTTCGAGCAGCCCTGGTTCGAAGGCGAGTGGAACCGGCAGACCCTGACCGAGGACGTGTGGCGTCCCAACTGGCTCTACATCCACGAAGACGACATCGCTCCGCTGCTCATCGGCGAGTGGGGCGGCTTCCTGGATGGGGGCGACAACGAGAAGTGGATGACGGCGCTGCGCTCGCTCATCATCGACGAGAAGCTGCACCACACCTTCTGGGCGCTGAACCCGAACTCGGGTGACACCGGCGGCCTGCTCAACTACGACTGGACAACCTGGGACGAGGCCAAGTACGCGTTCCTCAAGCCTGCGCTGTGGCAGGACGCCAACGGCAAGTTCGTCGGCCTGGACCACGATGTGCCGCTGGGCGGGGTGGGCTCCACCACCGGTGTGTCGCTGAACCAGTACTACGGCGGGGGCGGACCGAGCCAGCCGCCCACGGAACCCACGGAGCCGCCGACGGAGCCCACGGAGCCGCCGACGGAGCCGACGGAGCCGCCCGCCAACCCCACGGGTGCGCTCGAGGTCTACTACCGCAACAACAGTCTTGCGGCCGACGACAGCCAGATCGCGCCGGGGCTGCGTCTGGTCAACACCGGAAGCAGCACGGTCGACCTGGCTGACGTGGAAATCCACTACTACTTCACCAACGAGCCCGGCGGTACCCTCCAGTTCACCTGCGACTGGGCTCAAGTGGGCTGCGCCAACGTCAACGCGTCCTTCACGTCGCTGTCGGCTCCGGGCGCCGACACCTCCCTGGTGCTCACCCTCAGCGGCAGCCTCGCTCCCGGGGCGAGCACCGAGCTCCAAGGCCGGATCCACACCGCGAACTGGGCGAACTTCGACGAAAGCGACGACTACAGCCGCGGCACCAACACTGACTGGGAGCTCAGCGAGGTGATCACCGCATACCTCGGCGGCACCCTGGTCTGGGGTACGCCTCCCGCCTAAACCCCTGGTGTACCGAGAGGAAACACGAAGGACCGTGCCGCTGCGGCACGGTCCTTTCTCGTTGCCCGCCTAGAGCGCGGCGGCCAGCCGCTCCTCGTGGAGCCGCTCGCCCCAGGACGGCGGGAGCGGCGGAATCTCGCCGACCCGCCAGCGCAGCAGCAGGTCGGCAAGGGCCGGGTTGCGGGGCAGCGCCGGTCCGTGCAGGTAGGTGCCGATCACGGTGCCCTGGTAGGCGCCTTCGGTGGTGCCGTCGTTGCCGACCCCACGCACCGTGGTCGACAGGGGCCGGGCCGCGGGCCCGATCGCGGTGCGGCCCTGGTGGTTTTCGAAGCCGGTGATCCGCCCCACGCCGAGCGCCGGGTCGACGTCGGCGACGATCTCCCCCACCGCCCGCGTGTCTCCGCGGCCGCTGCGCACGTCGAGGATGCCCACGCCGGGCAGCGGGTTGTTCTGGTCGTCACCGTAGGTTTCGCCGATGATCTGGTATCCGGCGCAGACCGCGAAGACGACGGCTCCCCGCTCCGCGGCCCGCTTCAAGCCGCCGTCGGCGCGCAGCCGCTGCGCGGCGAGGATCTGCGGCCGGTCTTCCCCGCCGCCGAGCAGGTAGACGTCCCCTTCTTCCGGGACCGGGTCGCTGGAGTGGACCCGCACGACCTCGGTGGGGATGCCGCGCAGTTCGGCGCGCCTCCGGAGAATCAGCACGTTGCCCCGGTCGCCGTACGTGCTGAGGAGGTCGGGGTAAATCCACACGATCCGCAGGGTGCTGCTGGTGTCGCTCATGGGCTCCCCTTCTACTGGACTCGTCCGTAGGCCGTGCGGATCTGCTGGAACGCGGTGTAGTTGGCGATCACATCGACCTTGGTGATGTCGGGCTGCTCGGTTTTGAGGCGGGTGAGCGCCTGGTCGACGCTGTCCGCGATCTCGAAGGGCACTTCGTCGGTCTCCAACCGCAGGGCGAGGTCGGTGCGGCGCTCCCCCATCACGAAGACACGGCGCCCGCGGAGCACGGTGTAGTCCACGTCCCACAGCCACGAGGTGTCGCGGCCGTCGGCGACCTGGGCGTTGACGGAGAGGATGACCGGCACCCGGGGCGGGTCCAGGATCGCGAACGACTCCAGCCATCCAGCGGGGTTCTTCGCCAGCAGGAGCCGGACTTCGACCCCTTTGGTGACGATGGAGGTGTAGCGCCCGGCCACCGACTCGATCTCCCGCATCCGAGGGAGTGCCTGTTCGGGGCGGAGCCCGTAGGCGGCGGCAGTGGCCAGCGCGATCACCGCGTTGGAACGGTTGGCGTCACCCGGCAGCCGCAGTTGGAGCCGGTGCGTCTTCCCTTCCGGGTCGGTGACGGTGTCGGTGGCGTTGTCCAGCGACCAGGTGGTGTACGGCCGGCTGAGGCCGCATTCGGGGCACTCCCAGTGCGGGTCGGGGTCGCGTTTGAGGTGCCCCCCGCATTCGGGGCAGCACCACGAGTCTTCTTTCCACCGCTGCCCGGCCGCCACCCAGGTGGCGTGGGGCGCGGCAAGCCCTGCCCAGGCGACCAGCGGGTCGTCGGCGTTGGCGACGACGTGCGCCTGGCTGGCTGCTAGTGCTTCCCGCCATTTCTTGGCCAGCAGGTTGATTTCGGAGGCGCGGTCCATCTGGTCGCGGCTCAGGTTCATCAGCACGACCACGACCGCGTTGGTTTCCCGGAGCACCTGCGGCAAGTATTTTTCGTCGGTTTCGAGAACGCCGATCAGGGCTTTGGGGTTGTTGGCCAGCGCGGTGATGTGACCGGTCGGCATGTTCGCGCCGTGCTCGTTGGTGGCGATCTCACCGATCTCGCGCAGCGCTGCAGCGATCAGTCTGGTCGTGGTGGTTTTTCCGTTGGTGGCACTGATCAGGGCGATCCGACGTCCACGGGCGAGTTCGGCAAGCAGGTTCGGTTCGACCTTGAGCGCGATTCGCCCCCCGATGACCGAGCCGTCGCCGCGTCCGGTAGCCCGGGACAACGAGGCCGCACCCCTACCCAGCGCGGCAGCAAGCTGGGCACGCAAGGGAAGTTCGCTCATTGATCCCCACAACGTTCGATAGAAGAAATGCACAACGCCTTCGCTACAGGCGGCAGCTCAAGCCTATTGCCCTGGCGGGGAGACAAACCGTCATCACACCTCGGGTCGCTCTTAATTTCATATGTCCGAAACACTGCGGGAACACACTCTTGCACGGTTCTGAGGCGGGAAATATCCGGTTGTGCCGCGCTGTCGGGTTTCCTGGCCGCGGCGTAGTGCGCGCCCTCACCCTGCGGACCGCCGCCAGTCGAGCCGCTCCGGGGGCGGGCCGATGTGGGCCACGACCTCGTCTGCGCCCACGTCGGCGAGGGCCTGTTCGGTGAGGGCGGTGGCGTCCGCCACGGTTTGCAGGGTGGCGGTGGGCAGGGTGAGGATGCCCGGGTTGGCGTCGACGATGATCGGCGCGTCTCCCCGCTCGGGGATGATCATGGCGGTGGGCGGCAGGTGCTGCAGCCCGTAGACGTCGAACTTCTGGGTGGTCATCCGGTCGATGTCCGACTCGGCGGACAGGGTGTCGTGTTCGGCGGCTTGCCCGGTGGCGTTCCCCCAGGCGGTGGCGGAGCGGATGTGCCGGGCCAGGGTCAGCGGAGCAATGGACTTCGCGGCGTAGCGGACCGGTGCGGCCGCGGTGACCTGGTAGGAGGCATCGGTGGTGTACCCGTCGGCAGTGGCGCCGTCCAGAGCAGTGCCGACGATCTCGGTGAGGCGGTGGATCCGCCCCGCGTGGTCTGCGCCGAGGAAGGCTGCGGCGGCCGCGGCTGCTGCAGCGTCCGGTTGGCGCATGACCACGGGGAGGGTTCCGTCGGCGCGCAGTTGGGCCAGGGCGTTCTCGCTGGCTCGCCGGTAGAGCAGCACCACTCCGGTGGCGAGTCGCGCTGCCGCGTCGCTCAGGCGCCGCACCGCCCACTCGGGGAGTGCATCAGCGCCGCACAGGATGATCATGCGCGCCCACGGCCGTCCCGGTTTGCCGCGGGCCGCCCGCAGGTCCAGTAGGGTGCTCAGCGCTTCGACGGTGTAGGTTCCGTAGGCGCGTTCCGCGAACTCTCCGACGCTGCGGTCGGTGGCGATGATCTTCACCTGGGCGTAGGGCTCGCGTTCCGCCTTGATCCCCAGTCCTTCGAAGGGGAGCAGGGCGCGGTGCAGCGCGGCAGCGCGGACTGCCACGTCAGGCTCGTCGGCGAACGCGGCGCGGAGTTTTTCGCGTTCTTCCCGGGTGAGCAGGAGGTGGGCCGGATCGTCGGCGGTGTCGCCGTCGTCGGGGAGGGCGAGCAGTCCCAGGGCGGCAACGACGTGGACGATTTCTGCGTCCTTGCCCAGGACAGCGAAGATCCGTTCCAGGATGCTGCGGCGGGCAGCGATTTCGTCCCCGGGCTCCACGGCCTGGGCGGTGGCGGCGAGGATGGCGGCACGGCGCCGGGCGCTGAGGTGAGCGCCGATCTTGACCCGGGGCAGGTCGGCGGGCAGCACCCAGATCCGGGGGATGAGGCCGCAGCGCTGGGTGAGGGACACGAACTGTTCGGCGACCGCGCGCCCCGACAGGTCCACGACGGTGAGGTCGCCGCCTTCTTTGATCAGTGCGGCTCCGAGCGTGGTGAGCAGCGCGGACCATCCCGCCTCGGCTCCTCCCACGGCGGCTACCCGCTGGGTGCCTTCGGGGATTTCCACGGCATACCAGCGGGGCTGGGCCTCATAGACGCGTTTGCGGTGCTGCCATTCGGTGTATCGGGCGGCGTGTTCTTCCTGGCGCTCCCAGAGCTCTCGTTCTCGGCGTTCCTGTTCCGCGCGTCTTTTCGCTCGCTCCCGGGATAACAGTTCCCCCATGTCGCTGCGGCTCTGAATGAGCATGAGCAGGACGGGAAAGGCCACGGCCAGGCAGGCGAGACAGCCGACGAGGGAGAGCAGGAGCGGCATGACCCCGACGATGGTCAGCAGGAGCAGCACGGTGCCGATGAGGACGAGCAGGCACAGTCCGAACAGGAGCGGCCGGTTGGTCTCGGCTTCCGCGCGGAGCCTGGCCTTCTCCCAATCAAGGTCGTAGTCGACCCGCTCCGGGGGCGTGGGGCGGCGCGGCGGCGGCCCTGGCGGGGGGACCAGGGTCTGGTAGCGCCAACCGAGAAAAGGCCTGCCCGGCCGTTTCCGCTCCGCTCGGTCGTCGGGCACCGCTCACAACCTCCCACCCGGCTACGAGGGGACAAACTAGCGAGTCCTCAGGCGATAGACACGATTGTGGCCAATTCGTAGCCATGGTGTCACAGGTTTGTGGAAAGCACCCCCACGCTCCCCGCTTCTGCGCTGCGGCCTTGGGCGGCCGACTGCTGCGGGGCAGCGCCGGGCGGGTCAACTGTGCGGGGAGGAGGCAGGGCTGGGCGGCTCGGCGGGTTCAAGTGAGACGACGGGGATTGCTTCCACGCCGGTGCTTCCGGTCACCACAGCGGTGAGGAGGGGGAGCGCGGCCCAGCCGATGAGCACGAGGAACAGGAGGGCGGCGGCCAGGGTCAGGACGGCGGGCAGCCGAGTGCACGGCAGGGCGGTCTCCTCGGCAGGGCCGCCGGTGGCGGGGAAGCCGTCGTTCCGGTACGGGCCGGCTTGGGCGGCGAACTCGGCGTGGTGGGCGGCGAGGCCGGGGTCGAAAGCGTTGGTCAACAGCTGGTCGTGGAGGAACGCGGGCGGCGCGGTGAGGGGGAAGGCGTCCCGCAGTGCGTCGGGGGCGGGGAGGGCCGCTCGGGTGCGGTCGCAGTCCGGGCACGTCCTCAGGTGGCGGGTGATGCGTTTGCGCCACGCCGGAGTGAGGTGCCCGCCGTCCCACGGCTGGAGGAGGGTGCGCAGCGCCGGGCAGTGCGCTTCTGTGCGCCGGACGGCGAGGAGGACGCCGACCGCGTCGGTAAAACTCGCGTGCGCTGCAGCGGCTCTCGCGTCGGCGCGCCTGCGGCTGGTCCCGAGAATTGCGGCCAGTTCTGGTCCTGCGAGCTGGTGTCGCACGGTCAGGTGGAGGATTTCGCGTTCGTGCGGGGGAAGACCGCAGAGGGCTTCGTGGAGGAGGACTCGGGGATCGTCGGGGGACAGGGTGGCGTGGGAGGGGTGCCCGTCCAGCAGGTCGGGAGGTGGATGGCCGTCGCGGAGACGCAATGCCCGGTGGCATTGGGCACGGGTGAGCGCATAGAGCCAGGGGCGGAGTGCGTGGGTGTCCCGCAAGCGGGCGATCTGTTCGCGTGCGATGAGGAAGACGTCGTGCACCGTGTCAGCGGCGGCTTCAGCGTCGTCGAGCGTGACCAGACTGTAGTCGTAGAGGCGGTCGGCGTAGGCCCGGTACGCCGCGCTCAGCCCGTCCCGCTCGTCCTTCGCGATCGCGTGCACGATGTCTGCGTCACGCATGGCCAAGAGCCTAGCTTCACTCCTGTTGTCGGCATAGTCCCCTCATTGCTCCCCTTTGGGTAAGGATGCGCCCTTGGCGGTGCGGCCAAATACGGGGACGGCTCTGGGGCTACCCGGGGGCGAGCGGCGAGGACAACGCTGGTCAGAACGTGGTCTGCGCGCTGGGGTCCCTTCGGCTGGGGCATACAGCCCCGGTGGCAGTGCGGTCGTGCCGCTCGGGGCGGGGCAGCAGGAGCACCGCACGCCCCGTCCGGTTCATGAGGACAGAACGCGGCACTTTCGCGGGCGGCAACGGCGGGACCGCGCACAGCCCCGGCTCTGCGGATACTGGCTTTCCGCGGTACTGCCGCAGAAGAACGTCACCGGTGGCGGCAGGGGACCCGCCTGCCGCCACCGGTGGACGAAAGGTCAACGAGAACGGGCTGGCTAGGCCTGAACGCTGAGTTCGACGGCCTTGCCGACCTCGGCAGTCACCGTGTATTCAGCGGTGAAACCGCCGGAGGCCAGCACCCGCACCTTCCATTCGCCGTCCGCGGCGAAGAAGCGGAAGGTGCCCTCCTCGTTGGTCACAACCTCGCCGACGAAGTCGCCGGAGGAGTTGAGCAGACGTACGTAGGCGCTGGCAAGCGGCTGGCCGTCCCGGGTCACCCGGCCCTGGATGACTGCCTGGTTCCCCACGTTGACGTCTGCGAGTGCCACCCCTCCAGCAGGGGCTCCGCAAGTGCTCACTTGGCTTCTCCCAGTTCCACCGGAACACCGACCAGAGATCCGTACTCGGTCCAGGATCCGTCGTAGTTCTTCACGTTCGGCAGGCCGAGGAGCTCGTGGAGCGCGAACCACGCGATAGAGGAGCGCTCACCGATCCGGCAGTAGGCGATGATCTCCTTGTCCAGGTCGACCCCGGCCTCTTCGTACAGCTTCCGGAGCTCCTCGTCGGACTTGAAGGTACCGTCCTCGTTCACGACCTTGGCCCACGGGACGTTGCGGGCGGTGGGGATGTGGCCGGGAACCTGGGAGACCTCTTGGGGCAGGTGCGCGGGGGCCAGAAGCTTGCCAACGAACTCGTCGGGGGAACGGACGTCGACGAGGGCCTTCTTGCCGATCGCGTCGACGACCTCGTCGCGGAAGGCGCGAATGGAGGTGTCCTGCTCCTTGGCGACGTAGTTGGTCTTCGGGCGCTCCGGCACCTCGGTGACCAGCTCGCGGGAGTCCAACTCCCACTTCTTGCGGCCGCCGTCGAGCAGGCGCACCTTCTCGTGGCCGTAGAGCTTGAAGTACCAGTAGGCGTAGGCGGCGAACCAGTTGTTGTTGCCGCCGTAGAGCACCACGGTGTGGTCGTTGGCGATACCGCGCTCGGACATCAGTGCCTCGAACCCGGCCTTGTCGACGAAGTCGCGGCGGACCGGGTCCTGGAGGTCCTTCCTCCAGTCGAGCTTGATCGCGTTGCGGATGTGGCCCTTGTCGTAGGCCGAGGTGTCCTCGTCGACCTCGACGATCACGACGTTCGGGTCGTCCAGGTGAGCCTCCACCCAGTCGGCGTCCACAAGGACGTCGGCGCGGCTCATGGGGAACCTCCTTAGTGTGCGTTCTACCGCTCTGAGACGGTGTGCATACTTGCCGGCACGGAATGCTGGTGATCTGGGAAGTCTGCTGCGGCCAGCGGTTGTCTGCGGATCGGATCGGACGTAGTGCTCAGCGCAGCCGGCGCTTGCCCGCGTCAGGGCAGTCGGCTCGGTGCGCAACGGTGGGGGAAACGGAGAGGGGCGGCGGAAAACAGCCGCGCGGCCGTGAGCGATTGCGCTCTAACGGGCAAGGGGACAGAGCGCCGTGGCGACACGGCAGAAGTCGATAGCGCGTCGCTTCGTCAAAAGCGCATCTGTCAGAAGAGTCACGCAGACGATGGTACGTGCTTAAGCGGGGAATGTCACGGGTGGGTTGTTTCACAGGGGAAACGCAGCAGGGCCGCCCTGCGTGAGCGGCCCTGACACAGACGTTGCTGCGGGCTATTCCTGCGGTGTGCTGCCGACGATCGGCACGTTGCTCCCCACGGCGGTCGCCTGGATACCGTTGGGCAGCAGCTCGACCCCGGTCACTTCGAGGTCGAAGGGGAGCCGGGGCAGTTTCATGGTGAGCGTGAGCATGCTCTCCACGGTGCTCACCGGCACGAATTCCTCGCCCAATTCGATGTTGTCCGGGGTGACGGTGAGTTCGTCGCCGTTCACCTCGATGCGGAATTCGCTGGAGAGCGAGACGCTGAACCCTTGGTAGGCGAGGTCGCCGGACATGCGCGGCGTTCCGTTAGCGGTCTCGATCACGATGCCTTGGGGCAGTCGCTTCTGCAGTTCGCTGTAGGGGAGCAGCACGGTGCCTTCGACTCCCCCGGCGACCACCCTGGGTTCCGTCAACAGGTCAGCGAAAGGCGCCTGGACGTCGGTCAGTGTCACATCGACCCGGTCGACCTGCACCTCCTCGACCGTCATCGCGCCGGTGACCACGTGGATCTCCTGATAGTTCCCGCCGATGGCCTGGGTGAGGAACGGGAAGCCGCCGATGGTGACCTCGGGTTTGGCCGCCATCTCGTACTGGTAGGAAATCCGCTTGGCGATTTCGCTCTCTGCCGCGTAGTGCGCCCCCCTGTCGGCGACTGCTAGCAGCACCAGCAGGAAAATCAGGAGGACGAGGAACTTTCTCATCGGGTTTCCAGAACACTCCGTCGATTCGGCGAGCCGCGCTGCGCTTATAACGCACCGGACGCGGGTATCGGTAGGAGATTACTGCACTCGTCCTGTTGGCCTGGTTTTGCACCGGAGTATCCCAGCGAACTTTGAGGAAACGCACAGGATGACCTTGTCTCCGGCACTGCTCGGCTCCCTCGCTTCTACTCCGGCATGAGCATGTCGAGCAGCCGCTCGCCCGCCACCGCACCGGACAGGGAGAGCTCGATGACGTTGGTGGCGACCACGTACCTGGCGGAACGCCGCGCGAAGTCGATGACGTGCGGCTGCTGTTCGTGTTCTTCGTAGGCGAGCCGGTCGCGGTAGATGGCGTAGACGATGCGCTGCTGGGGGGAGCTGGCCACTGTGTGGCAGGCGTACAGGAGGGTGTCGGGTTCCTGGCGGGCGACTTCGTCAACGACGTCGGCGACGCAGGCGTCGAAGAGGTCTTCGTGGCCTTCCCGGAGCGTGTAGATGGTGATGATGCCTTGCAGTCGGGAGACCTGGGAACGCGGTGCGGGCTCCCCGTCTTCCTCGTAGTCGTCGTATTCGCTTCTCCTCCGCCGACCCCGGGCGGGAGTTTCGTCGTCCTCGTCGTAGTCGGCCCTGCGCCGTCTGCGCCGCACTGGCTCTTCCTCCTCGTCCTCGTCGTCAATCTCGTCGTCGAAGAAGTCGTCCTCGTCGTGGTCGCGGACCCGGCGCCGTCCTCCGCGCCGTGCGGGGGCGCTGGCCCGGTGCACCGCAGCCCACAGGGCGGATACTGCACCGAGCATCATGAGCTGGCCGAGGATGCCGAGACCGAACCGGCTGACGAGGATCTCCAGAAGCGCTGCCAGCGCGATCAGCCCCACCACGCCCAGTTCGCGCTGTCCTCGTTCGGGGTCCCGGGAGAGGCGCACTCCAGCAAGGGCCGCCCCGGTGATGAGCGCCACGAGGACGAAGAGATGGACGAGGGTGAGGACGAACATCGGGATGACGTCGTAGTGGTCGGCCGCCGCCGGGTAGCTGGTGTCGTAGCGTCCACGCAACCGGTCCATGGTGAGGATCACCAGCGGGACGATGGTGAGCGTGGTGACGACGAGACGGGTGCCGAACCGTCCGCGGGGCGACTCCACCGTGTATTCGATGGCGCCCCAGCCCAGGAAGAGCGGGCCGATGAGCCCGATCCCGATGTGCAGGAGCCGGAAGGTGGCGTTGGAGAAGTCCAGCAGCGCCGCGGGGAACGCCGCGCTCAGCGCGATCGCGGTGGCCGTCGCGGAGACCGCCCAGGCGATGGTGGCGATGTCCGGGTACCGGTATGCGCGCACACCGAGTGACGCGGTGGCGCTCCACGCCACCAGGGCGCAAACGAATGCAAGTCCTACCTCGACCATCCCGACAATGATGCTGCACTTTCCGGGCGGAACGAGCATTCGTTCCCGGAACGGACCACCAAAAGAGCGGGATCATTCTCGCATAACGGTCACACCTAACAGGTATCTGTGACTTACCTCACTCATCATAGGTGGGGATCTGCTATGACGGACTCATCCGGCATCTCGGGCCGTAGGCTCAGTTCCATGTGGAGCCGTCTCCGAGACCGTGGCCCCAGCCGTACCGCATTCACCGGAGCGGCCTCCGTCACGGCGTCGACCCGACTCTCCTCTCCGGTACCGCGCTCGCCCAGTTTCGACCGCACCGCCGCCTTCTTCGACGTGGACAACACGCTGATGCGCGGCGCCTCGCTCTACTACTTCGCCCGCGGACTGGCAGCACGGAAGCTCTTCACCACCCGCGACCTGATCCGCTTCGGCTGGGGGCAGCTCGTTTTCCGCTTCAGCGGGGCGGAGCAGCGGCATCACATCAACGAGGCATGCGAAACGGCGCTCGCGTTCGTCGCCGGGCGCAAGGTCTCCGACCTCGTCGCCTTGTGCGAGGAGATCTACGACGAGACCGTGGCCGACCGCATCTGGGAAGGGGCCCGGCGGCTGGTCTACCGGCACCTCAATGCCGGACAGCGGGTCTGGCTGGTCACCGCGACCCCGGTCGAACTCGCCGACATCATCAAACGCCGCCTCGGGCTGACCGGAGCGCTGGGCACGGTCGCCGAATCAGTGAACGGGGTGTACACGGGGCGTCTCGTGGGGGACCTGTTACACGGGGCTGCCAAAGCCGAAGCGGTCCGCAAGCTCGCGAAGCTCGAAGGACTCGACCTCGCGCAGTGCACCGCCTACAGCGACTCCTACAACGACCTTCCGCTGCTGTCCCTGGTAGGCCACCCCAACGCGGTCAACCCGGACGACGCTCTGCATCGGCACGCCCAAGCGCACGGCTGGCCGGTGCACGACTTCCGCAGGCACCGCACCGCCCTCACCGTCGGCCTGCCGTCCGCCATGGCAGGCGCCCTGGCCGGAGGAGCCCTCGTCGGGCTGCTCCGGAATCGTCGACGCGGTTGAGAACGCGGGGAGAGAAAGCCCCTACCGGGCCGCTACGCCGCTCAGGTGCTGCGTGCCGGGCGACGCCGGCGCACGGAAAGCACACGCGAGGTCGCCGCCCAGGCAGCCACGTAACTGTCGAAGGCCTCCTGAGAGGTGTAGGTCGGAGACCAGTTGAGGACCCGCTGGACCTCAGTGCAGTCCAGCATCCGGGGCGTGCCCAAGCGCCGCAGTTGCTCCGGTGAGTAGGCCAACCGGTCGCGGCCTGCCAGACTGCTCAGCACGCGCAGTCCAGGGGCAGGCATCGGCAGCTTCATGGACCGCCCGGTCCGGCGCAGGCATTGTGACAAGGGGATCGTCCCCGGAGCGGCCACGTCGAACACGCCTTCCCGATCGACGAGCGCCATCCGTCGGATCACTTCCACCCCGTCGTCCTCGTGGAGGAACTGCATCCGGGGGTCGTGGCCGGGGAGCACCGGCACCCAGCGCCGCCCCAGGTAGCGCGTGAGCGGAGAGTCCACCGACGGGCCCATGAGATCGGCAAAGCGCAGCACCGCGATCGACAGGTCGGGACGGCGGCGGGCCAGGCCGCGGACGTAGCGTTCCGCTTTGGCGGCTTCCATGGCCTCGTGGAGGCGGGCCCGTGCCGCCTTGCGTGCCCGGGCCTTCGTCGCTTCTGGAACCGACTGCCCTGGCTCGGACAGACAATCGTAGACCGCGACCGTCGAACGCACCACAAGCCTGCGCACGGTCGTAGACCGCTGGCAGGCCGCCAGCAGTTGCATCGTGCCCAGGACCCCGTTGCCTGTCCTGTCTTCCCGCCCGTTGTGCGACGGTGCGAGAGCCAGCCGGAGGTGCAGCACCGTGTCTGCACCGGAATCCTGGACGGCCTCGGCAAGGCTGCCGTCGTGCAGTTCAGCCCGGATGAACTCCGCCTGCCCCAGCGGGTGCTCGGGTTCCACCGAGTCCACCCCGACCACCCGGGCTACTTCGGGATGGTCTTGGAGCGCGGTAGCCACCCTGGCCCCCAGATAGTCGGAGACCCCGGTAACGAGCACGACGCGGGCCATATCGAGACTCCTTCGACTGGCTGGCGGCAGTAGCGAGGTTCTTCTCCGCGTCGCCCGGCCGCCGTGCCGTTGGGGGCCGGCAGGGGGTCGGCGCCGTCAGGCGTCCGCGGAGACAGAAAAGCCTACTTCTTGTTGCGGCGTGCGATGCGGGTCTTCTTCAGAAGCTTGCGGTGCTTCTTCTTCGCCATGCGCTTGCGACGCTTTTTAACAACTGACCCCATGGGATCACCACCTCGGTTTGACACGGACAGAGACATGACACGACGGGCGACTTTGGACAGGGGACCGGCCCGCCGTCTCGAAGGCGCCGGACGCCCCGCCGGGGCGCGGCACCGGGCGAGCCGCCCCAACCGAGGCGGTTGCCCAAAGGGCAAGCGTACCCGCTTCCGCCGCTGGCCGAACGCGGCTAGGGCAGAAAGCCTCGTGCTCAGGCACCCGGAACCGAGGAGCTGCCCGGGTAGAGGGAAGCCGCCGGTTCCGCGTAGGAGACGCCGACCAGCCGTTCCTCTTCGAAGGTCAGCGAGGTGACGCTCGCCAGGTTGCACTGGCGCCGGTCCGGCCGATGCCACAGGCGCCGCTGTTCTGCTGCCCGCCGGGTCACCCAGATGGGCAACTGGTGGCTGACGCACACCGCTTCCCGGCCCCACGCTTCTTTGCGTACCTGGCCGATCACCTCGTTCATCCGCTGCACGATTTTGCGGTACGGCTCCCCCCACGAGGGCAGGAAGGGGTTGTACAGCCTGCGCCAGGTGCGCGGGTTGGCGATCGAACGCGAGGTGAAGGCCATGCCCTGGAAATGGTTGGCCGCCTCCACCAGCCGCTCGTCCACGGTGATCGGCAGGCCGAACGCGGCAGAGATGGGTTCCGCGGTCTCCCGGGCCCGTTCCAGCGGCGAAGAGTACAGCACCGCGATATCGCGCCCGGTGAACCACTTCGCCGCGAGTTCGGCCATCTGCCGCCCTCGCTCGCTCAAGTGGAAGTTGGGCAGTCTGCCGTAGAGGATTCCCTCGGGGTTGTGGACTTCACCGTGCCGGAGCAGGTGGATGACGGTGGTCGTGGACATATGCCGGACTGTTTTCCTTCTGGTTCGTTCCTGACCCGTTTCCCACTGTGGCACAACTCGGGCGGAAGTGGACTGACCACGGCCCTTCGCCGTACCGTCCACAGCCCGCGGCACCCCGTCCGCGCTGCTGCCCGGGCAGCGCCCGTGCCTTTCCTCCGGCACAGGGAAACAGCACCCCCGGCCCCGGAGCGGCGGGGCCGAGGGGTGCTGTCGGTGTGGCGTGCCGCTAGGCGACCTGGGCGGCTGCTTTCGCCGCGGCAGGAAGCGCGGAGACGACCCGGTCCAGGGCAGCGTCGTCATGCGCGGCGGAGAAGAACCACGCTTCGAATGCGGCGGGCGGCAGGTACACGCCCTGCTCCAGCATCGCCTGGAAGAACGCCGCGTACCGCGCGGTGTTCTGCGCGCGGGCGCCGTCGAAGTCGACGACTTCTGTGTCGGTGAAGAACACCGTGAACAGGTTGCCGCCGTGTTGGATGCGGTGCGGCACCCCTTCAGCGGTCAGCGCCTCGCTCACCGCGGCGGAGACCCGCGCCGCGGCAGCGTCGATGTGCGCGTAGACCTCGGGTGTGGCGTTCCGCAGGGTGGCAAGGCCGGCGGCGGTGGCCAGCGGGTTGCCTGACAGGGTGCCCGCCTGGTAGACGGAGCCCTCCGGGCTGAGCTGGTCCATCAGGTCGGCGCGTCCACCGAACGCGGCAGCGGGCAGTCCACCGCCCATGACCTTGCCGAAGGTCATGAGGTCCGGGGCGACTCCTTCAAGGCCGTACCATCCCGACGGGCTGACGCGGAACCCGGTGAGCACCTCGTCGAGGATGAGCAGTGCCCCGTGGCGGGCGGTGATCTCCCGCAGTTTGGCGTTGAAACCGTCGCGGGGCGGGACCACACCCATGTTGGCGGGGCAGGCTTCGGCGATGACGCAGGCGATCTCGTCGCCGGCTTCGGCGAAGGCCGCTTCGACCGCAGCGATGTCGTTGTAGGGCAGCACGATGGTGTCTGCTGCGCTGGCCCCGGTCACGCCCGGCGAGTCGGGGAGGGCGAAGGTGGCCACCCCTGATCCGGCAGCGGCCAGCAGCGCGTCCACGTGGCCGTGGTAGTTTCCGGCGAATTTGACCACTTTGGCGCGCCCGGTGGCCCCGCGGGCCAGGCGGATCGCGGACATCGTGGCCTCGGTGCCCGAGTTGACCAGCCGCACTTTCTCAACCGGGGTGCGCGACACGATCTCTTCTGCCAGCTCCACCTCGGCTTCGGTCGGCGCCCCGTAGGACGTCCCCTGGGCGGCTGCTTTCGCCAGTGCCTCAACGACTGCGGGGTGGGCGTGGCCGAGGATCAGCGGCCCCCACGAGCAGATGAGGTCCACATAGGTGTTCCCGTCGGCGTCGGTGAGGTACGGGCCCTTACCGGAGACCATGAACGGAGGCGTGCCGCCCACCGCTTTGAACGCCCGGACCGGGGAGTTCACCCCGCCGGGGATGACGGATCGGGCACGGTTGAACAGCTCATGCGATTTCAGATGAGTAGCCACGCTTTCAGTCTGTCAGCCCTCGGCCTGGAACCGTCACCGGGACATTCGACGGGTGGCGGCGTGCCTTCCGCCTTGTCCCGCGGCTCTCCAGGGCCGCGGAACTCGCGAGGGGGTTCCGCAAGCTTCACGCCCCCGAACGGGCCTGCTGTGGCGAGGCAGCTGGTCCCCAAGCTGCACCCGGTTTCGGTGGAGAACTGAGCAGACAGCAATAACAGACGACCATATTTCGGCCAATGGAAGACCGGAATAGGGGTGTTGTGGTCGGTAGCCTGCCGATGCGGGTGTCCTCGGGCCCGTTCTGATCGGGGGCGTTCCGCCGTCTAGGCCCCGCGATGCGGGATGACCTGCCCCTCTTTGCTGTGGAAAAGCCGCGGCGCATGGTTTCTCGGGCGGCCCTGAGGTGGATCCGGCCGTGTCGCGGATCAGGCGCGCCGCTTGCCGATCGGGTGAACGACTTACTCGGAAGGCCCGCTTCCTGGCCGGTGGGAGGAGAACCGCTCCTGAGCCCGCCGGGCCCGCGCTCCGGCCCGCCGACTGCGCGGCGGCTCCCCCTCGGGGAACGGCGTGCCGCCGTGCTGCCTCGGGCCGGGACGGTCGCGGCGACCCGGCCGCAAGGACGCAGTAAACCGGAGGGTAACTTAAGACGCGTCCACGCTTCCGGGGCTTCCCGCACCGATTCCGGCCCCGCTATCGACAACCGCGGAGGACGCGATGTCCACACCCTTCGCCACTGCCGACCTCATCGACGCCTACGGTGACGAACTCGCCAGTTGCGAGCTCCAGTTCCGCCAGTTCGGCGGGGTACGGGCCTTCTTCGGCCCCATCCAGACCATCAAGTGCCATGAAGACAATGCCCTCGTCAAAGAAGTCCTCAACCAGCCCGGGGACGGCCGGGTGCTCGTCGTCGACGGGGGCAGCTCCCTGCGGTCTGCGCTGATGGGCGACATGATCGCCCGGGCTGCCGAACGCAACGGCTGGGCAGGAGTGGTGATCAACGGCGCGGTCCGCGACGTCGCCGAACTGGCCACGCTGTCCCTCGGCATCAAGGCGCTGGGCTCCAACCCCCGCAAGTCCGCTAAGGCAGGCGCGGGCCAAGTAGGCGTGAATGTTGCCTTCGGTCAAGTAGTATTCACTCCGGGTGCATGGCTGTACAGCGACGAAGACGGAATCGTCGTCAGCGCCAAAGAGCTGTCTTTGCCCTGACCTGGCAGCCAGCCCCGTGCCGGTGAGGGAACCGGTGACCACCACGGTGGCCACCGGTGGGAGACATCCGTCAACCCTGCCCTCACGGGTAACGACGGTGTTGGTAGAGGTCGTGTCCCGACGTGCCCCCCTTTTTTCCATCTCCCCCTGGTACGCCGGGACACGACCCGTCTGCGGCGGGTGGACGGGACATGCCGGGGATGCCCGCCCACCCGAGTTCAGGCGCGTTCATCCAGGCGCCGCAGCCGTGGGAAACGGCTGTCACCACTCCCCAGCGCCTTGCGACTCCACTGTCCACACGGCCCCGCACACACCGAGTTGCAACGCTCGGTGAATGCTCTGCTTCAGAATGTTACCCCTCCACGTTGGCCACGTGGGTCGATTCGCGATTTTCCCTGCACCAACCTCTTCCGCCCCGAAACCCGGTCGCATCCCGCCCGGATTCGGCATAAATGCCCCGCCCTGGTAGGCAGTAGCCTCACCTGGGGCTGAATCTCGTATTCCACCCCTGCTCATAGGCCTGCACCTGGCAGGATGAAAAGCGCGTGTGCCTGGAGAGCCGAAGCGAATCATCGAGGGAGGCGCGGTGGCCGACCACAAAGACCGAGGTGAGCTACTCACGGAACTACGTCACCAGGTCACGCTTCTGGAAGAAGACCTCCACTCCCGCAGCGAAGAAGACGAGTACGCGGCCGTTCTAGAGACGGAGTACCGCGCAGCCCGGCAGGCACAACGCACCGCAGCCCCCTACCCCGACTGGCGGAACGAGCGCATCACCCAAGTGGCAGCAGCCTGGGTGCTCGGCACGCTGTTCGTCCGGTTCTGCGAAGACAACGGGCTCGTCGAACAGCCCTGGATCGCCGGCCCAGGCGACCGGCTGGCTGCCGCCCAAGCCCGCCAGCGGGCGTTCTTCGCCACCACCCCCAACCTCAACGACCGCGACTGGCTGATCTCTGCTTTCGTCCACCTCGCCAAATGCCACCGCACCACTGAAGGGCTGTTCAGCCGCTCCTACAACCCGCTGTGGCAGCTCACCCCTGGGGTGGAAGCGATCGGCTCCCTGCTCGAGTTCTGGCGCCGCCGCGGCCCCGACGGCACCCTCATCCACGACTTCACCGACCCTGACCTGGACACGCGGTTCCTCGCCGAGCTGTACCAAGAGCTCAGCGAGTCGGCGCGCGCCGCCGACGACCTGCTGCCCACGCCGGACTTCGTCGTGGACTTCCTGCTCGACCTCACCCTGGAACCGGCGATCGACGAATTCGGCCTGGACCCCGAACTCGACGTGCACGACAGCTCCGGCGCCCCCGTTTGGCGGCACCGCGGGCTGCGGACCGTGGACCCGGCCTGCGGCAGCGGCGAGTTCCTCCTCGGACTGTTCACCCGCATCCTGGCCCGGAACCGCGCGGCCGCAGGCCCCGGCGCGGACCGGTGGGAGCTCGTCCGCAAAGCCCTGAACTCGGTCCACGGCTGCGACAAGAACCCGTTCGCGGCCAACATCGCCCGGTTCCGCCTGCTCATTGCCGTGCTCCGGGAGACCGGGGCACGCCGCCTCGACCAAGCCCCGGACTTTCCCGTCCACATCGCGGTGGGCGATGCGCTACTGCATGGCCGGGACGCCGCACCCCCCGACCACAGCCTGGACGCCGACGGGGTGTTCACCTACACCACTGAAGACATCGGGGACTTGGTGCGGCGCGTCGACCTGCTTGGCCGCAACAGCTACCACGTGGTGGTGACGAGTCCGCCCGCCGTCCCGGTACGCGACCCGCAGGACAACGTCGCCTACCGTTCCCGCTACGACGTATGCTCAGGGACGTATCCGCTGGTCATCCCGTTTGCGCAGCGGATCTTCCAGTTGGCGAGCCGAGAACGCGCGGGTTTCGCGGCACAGTTCGCTCCCAGTGCGTTTCTCAGACGCGAGTTCGGCCGGCGGCTCGTTGAAGACTTCTACGGCCGCACCGTGAAACTCACCCACGTCGTCGACACCTCCGGCGCGGTCATCCCCGGCCGCACCGCTCCGACCGCCATCGTCGTCGGCCGCAACACCGACCGCGGCTGGGCTGACCCAATCCGCGAAGTCCTCGGCGTACGCGGGGAACCCGTCCCGCCGGAGAACCCCGCCCAGGGCATGGTGTGGCGCTCCATCGTGGAGAACATCCAGCGTCCCGGGATCGAAACCTCCTGGGTGCGGGTCCGTAACAGCGACCGCGACCTGCGGATCGCCCACCCGTGGTCGCTCAACGGTGACGGCGCCGACGAACTGCGGCGGCAGTTGGACACCGCCCCCGGGCGCCTCGGCGACCGAGTCGCAGAGATCGGGACCATGGCGCGGCTCCGCGACGACTGCTGTGCCATGGTCGGCGAAGACGTCCTCCGCCGGGCCGGGATCAGCCCTGCCTACCGGCGGCCCGTAGCCGACGGCGACGCCATCCGAGACTTCCACATCAGTGACCCGGTCGTCTCCCTGTGGCCGTACGCGGCAGCAACACTCGCCCCGGAGCTCTCCCCCGAAGCGGAACGCTTCCTCTGGCCCTACCGGACCCTGCTGCGCAGCCGGGCCGACCAGAGCAGCACCCCCGACCAGCACAGCCCGCTGTGGTACGCGTACCCGGTCTTCCACACCGGCCGGTACCGTGCCCCTCTGCTGCTCGCCTACGCGGAGACCGCCACCCACCCCCACGTCGCGCTGGTCCGCGGCGGCATGGTGCTCCGGCACACCGCCCCCGTCCTGCAACTCCCCGAGGGCGCCACCGAAGACGACTACCTGCGGCTGCTGGGAGTGCTCAACTCCTCCGCGGTGTGCTTCTGGCTCAAACAGGACCCTGAGCGGGACCCCCGCGGGGCCTGGCGCGACCCGCAGGAAGAATCCTGGGAGGAACGCCACCGGTTCACTGCGGCCCGGATGCGGAACCTTCCGCTCCCCGCCCACCTGCCCGTCGAGCCCGGGCGGAGCCTGGACACGCTCGCACGGCAAGCCGCCGCCTGGGACCCGGTCGCCCTCGCGGACCGCGAAGTACCCACTCGGCAGCGGTTCGCTGAAGCCCGCCGCGCCTCCGAAACCGTCCGGCACCGGATGGTCGCGCTCCACGAAGAACTGGACTGGCAGGTCTACGGACTCTACGGGCTGCTCTCCGAAAGCGAGGCTGCCGCCGTGCTCGCCCCCGACCCTGCCCGGATTCCCGAGATCGCTCCCGGAGAACGGGCCTTCGAAATCGTCCTCGCCCGCCAGATCGCGGTAGGGGACTCCGCCACCACCTGGTTCGCCCGCAACGCCATCACCCCGGTCACCGAGCTCCCCCAACACTGGCCGGAAGAGTACCGCCGGGTGGTGGAAGCCCGCATCGACCTCATCGAAAAACGCCGCGACCTGGCGCTCGTGGAAAGCCCCGACTACAAGCGCCGCTGGCACTGCCCGCCATGGCAGGAGCGGCAAGGAGCTGCGCTGCGGCACTGGCTGCTGTCCCGGTGCGAACAGCGCGACCTGTGGTTCGACGCTCAGGACGGCCGGGAAGTACCGCGGCCCCGGTCGCTTGCTGACCTGGCTGAGCGCCTGCTGCGCGCCCCCGACCGGGACGCGGTCGCCGCGGTCGCCGAGTGGTACGCCGACGAATACCTGGGGCAGCCCGAGGCCCGCCTGGCCGACGTGCTCGCGGAACTCGTCGCCGACCAGCACGTCCCCTTCCTGGCCGCCTACCGGTACCGGGCAGCGGGCCTGCACAAGTACGCGCGTTGGCAGGAGGTGTGGGCGGCCCAGCAGGAAGAGGACAGCACCGGGCAGCGGGCAGCCGTTCCACCGCCCCCCACGTATGCGGCAGCGGACTTCCGGGCACGGTCCTATTGGGCCAACCGGGGCAGGCTCGACCTTCCCCGGGAACGGTTCGTGTCCTATCCGGGAGTGGTGTTCGCCGACGACCCCACGATGGTGGTGGGCTGGGCTGGCTGGGACGATGCACAGCGGGCCGAAGCCCTCATCTGGCTCGTGGACTCCCGGGCCGGGCACTGGTCGCGGGAGCAGGTCATTCCCCTGCTTGCCGGAGTGTACGAGTTGTTGCCGTGGCTGCGCCGGTGGCATGGCGGCCCGCTCGCCGCACGGGTCGCGCGGTGGCTCACCGCCCAGCAGGAGCAGTACGGGCTCAGCGACGACCATCTCACCACGTGGCGCCCTGCTTGACCATCGCCACGGGTCCCCTGCTCCTTTCCGCTGCGTCTCGGCGCGGTGGGACGCGGGGAGGGACGGCTACGACGTGGGGCCGCACACGTCGGCGAGGATGTCCAGCATCGCGATCGGGTCGGGCAGGTGCACGGGGGTGGACCGTCCGTAGGGGGAGCGGATCCATTCGACGGTCCGTCCGGAAGGCAGCAGCGACGGGGGCGCGGGAATGTAGCTGTCGCGGCAGTGCCAGCGCAGCCCCGGCATGTCCTCGACTGTCTCGGGGAAGCAGTCCAGGCGGCACGACCACCATTCGTCTTCGTCGATCGGCGACCGGGTGGCGACGAAGAACAGATACCGTTCGGAGTCCAGGACCGCGACCGGGCCGAGGGTGAGCCCTGCACGGTCCATCTGGGCCATGGCCATCACCCCGGCACTGGTGGGCACGTCGAGGACGTCGAAGACCCGTCCGGTGGGCAGGATGATGTTCGCCTCAGGGGTGGCGGACCACCAGCGCCGGATCGTGTCGGGGTCGGTACTGGCCTCCATCGCCCACGCGGCACTGATCGGGTGGACTCCCGGAGCCGGACAGCCCAGCCGGTCGCAGGTACAGGACCGCGGCCCCTCCCGGTTGGGTTGGGCACCCCGGCATACCGGCCATCCCAGGGCCGCGTACTCCAACGCGGCATCGACCATGGCAGCCCGTTTCTGGCGACGGCGCCTGAGTCTGCCGCCCAATACACCGACCATGAATCCCCCATCACCTCTCGTGCCGGCCACCGACATCCGGCGCGGGAATCCGTACGGTCGGGCCCGCGGGTGTCGGGGCTGATTCCGGCTTCCTCAGCACCCGTGTGAGCCGCCGGGGAGTGGTCCGTGGTCCGGTCACCGCAAGAGCCGCGCTGCTTCGGTAGCCCAGTAGGTGAGGATCTGTCCGGCTCCCGCCCTCCGGTAGGAGGTGAGGATTTCCACGATCACTCGCTCCCGGTCCAGCCAGCCGTTGCGGGCTGCTGCCTCGACCATCGCGTACTCGCCGCTGACCTGGTAGGCGGAGACCGGCACGGTGACGGCTTCGGCGACCTTGGCCACGATGTCCAGGTAGGCCAGCCCCGGTTTGACCATCACCATGTCCGCTCCTTCGGCCAGGTCCAGCTCGACCTCGCGCAGCGCCTCCTTAGCATTGGCCGGGTCCTGCTGGTAGCTGGAACGGTCACCGAACTGCGGTGCACACTCGGCGGCGTCTCGGAACGGTCCGTAGAACGCCGAAGCGTACTTGGCAGCGTAGGAGAGGATCGCGACGCCGGTGTACCCGGCCCCGTCCAATGCGGCGCGGATCGCCCCGACCTGGCCGTCCATCATGCCGCTGGGGGCGACCACATCCGTGCCGGCCTCGGCCTGGGCCACCGCGATGGAGGCGTACCGCTCCAGGGTGGCGTCGTTGTCGACCTCGTTCCCTTCGGTGAGCACTCCGCAATGTCCGTGCGAAGTGTACTCGTCCAAACACAGATCGGTCATCACGACGACCGCATTGCCCAGGTCTGCGGTGAGTTTCCGCAACGCCACCTGGACGATCCCGTCGGGGTCGTCGGCTGCTGACCCGCGTTCGTCCTTGACGGCGGGAACCCCGAACAGCATGATCCCGCCGACCCCGGCCTCGACCGCTTCTTCCGCGCTCTTCCGCAGGCTGTCCAGGGTGTGCTGGTAGACGCCCGGCATGGAGCTGATCTCCTGCGGCGCGTCGATGCCCTCCTTGACGAACATCGGCAGGATGAGCTCTTCGGGCCGGACGCGGGTCTCCGCGACCAGCCGCCGCATCGCGGCTGTGGTGCGCAACCGCCGCGGTCGCGCCAGCGGGAAACGGGCCGTCATACGGGTTCTCTCCTGTCCTGAATCAGATCATGAGGTTCTTACGGCGACGCCCCCGGCGCTTCTGGCTGGGCCGCAGCACGGGCTTGCCCGCTTCGATCGCCGCCTGCCGCTGGGCGGCACCGAACTCTGCGAGCGCTTCGGCCAGCGCTGCCACCGACGCCTTCGGCGCGCGGACGTCGACACGCAGGCCGAACTCTTCCGCGGTTTTCGCGGTCTCCGGCCCGATCACGGCGATCACGGTGGTGGCGTGCGGCTTGCCCGCGATCCCGACGAGGTTGCGGACCGTGGAGGACGAGGTGAACATCACCGCGTCGAACCCGCCGCCCTTGATGGCTTCGCGGATAGGTGCGGGCGGGGGTGCGGCCCGCACCGTCCGGTAGGCGGTGACGTCGTCGACCTCCCAGCCGAGGTTCACCAAGCCTTCGGAGAGGACCTCGGTGGCGATGTCGGCGCGGGGCAGCAGGACCCGCTCGATCGGGTCGATATCCGGGTCGTAGGGCGGCCACACTTCAACGAGCCCGGCCGCGGACTGCTTGTCCTCCGGCGGCTGCAGGTCCGGGTGGATGCCGAAGGCGCGGAGCGCGGCCGCGGTCTGCTCCCCGACCGCGGCGACTTTCACCCCGGCGAAAGCCCGCGCATCCAAACCGTAGTCTTCGATACGCTCCCGGATGGCTTTGACCGCGTTCACCGAGGTGAACGCCACCCACTGGTAGCGTCCGGTGACCAGGCCGCGGACCGCCCGCTCCATCTGCTGCGGTGTGCGCGGCGGCTCCACCGAGATCGTCGGCACCTCCTCGGGTACCGCGCCGTAGCTGCGCAACTGCTCGGAGAGGGCCGGGGCCTGCTGGCGGGTGCGCGGCACCAGGACCCGCCAGCCGAACAAGGGCTTGGTTTCGAACCAGGACAGCTTCTTCTGGCGCTGCGCCACCCCTTCCCCGACGATGAGCAGCGACGGACGGGGGATGGTGTGCCCCTTGGCGTCGGCGGCTTTCAGATCGGCCGCCAGCCGGGCCAGGGTTGAGGTGATAGTGGTCTGGTAGGTGGTCGTCCCCATCCGGGTCACCGTGACCGGTGTGGTGTCGGGCCGACCGCCGGCGATCAAGGTCTTGCAGATCCGGTCGAGGCCGGGGCCTTTCGCGTCCGGATCGTCCTCGGTGGGCGCATCCGGGTGGAGCACGACCAGGGTCGCCTTGCTCTGCGCAGCGTTGACCCAGTCCACGTCAGTGTCGGCAGCGTCGAGGATCCGCACCTCGTTGGTGCCGTGCGGCAGCAGCTCGGTTCCCGCGTAGGCAGGGACGGCGGTAATCGAGGAGAGCCCCGGCACGATCTCGAACTCGATCCCCGCGTCGCTGGCAGCCTCGGCAAGAGCCGCGCCCTGGCCGCTCAGCAGCGGGTCGCCCGGGTAGAGGCGGACGACACGCAGTCCTTGCGCAGCCTTGGAGAGCGCGAACGCGTCACCGCTGTCCCCGTACTCGTCCGGGTCGACGATGACCGTGTCAGGGCGGCAGTGGCTCAGCAGCCCTTTCCGGTGCCGGGCAAGATGCGGCGGTTCACGGAACGTGAGGACGACGTCGGCCTGACCCAGCAGCGCGGCGCCCCGCAGTGTCAGCAGCTCGGCGTCGCCCGGTCCAGCACCCACCAGCGCGATGTGACCGGCGGCGGGCTTGGCGGCGTGCTCGGCCCCGGTAGCCGGGGTCTCAGTCTGCGGGTTCACTTCGCTCCTCTTCTCACCTGTCCGCGTCCCTGGCTTCGGCGGGACTCGTGTCAGCTCTCTCCTCTTCCCGCCGCGGCGTCGGCCACGATCTGATCGGCCCCCTGCTCGATCATGTCGTGGGCGAGCTGGCGGCCGAGTGCGGTGGCCGCCTGGACCGCGTCGGGGAATTCGGTGACGGTGACGGTCTGCTCGGCGCGCACAGCCTGACTGCCGTCCGTGGCGACGACCGCGGCGCGCAGGCGGAGGCGATCCTCAGCCACGAACTCGGCGTAGGCGCCCACCGGGGCGGCGCATCCGGCTTCTAGTTCCGCCAGGATGACACGTTCCGCGGTGACCGCGGCCCGGGTGGGGAGATGGTCGACCGCGGTGAGATAGCGCAACGGTCCGGTGAAGTCGGCGGTGCGGCATTCGACGGCGAGCGCGCCCTGGCCGGGGGCAGGCAGGACCTGGTCCACGTCGAAGACGTCGGTAACGTCGTCGAGGCGGCCCACCCGGTGCAGTCCGGCGTAGGCGAGTACGACCGCGTCGAGTTCTCCAGAAGCGACTTTGCCCAGCCGGGTCTCTGCGTTGCCGCGGATCGGCACGTAGCGCAGGTCGGGGCGGAGCGCGGCGAGCTGCGCGACCCGGCGTGGCGACCCGGTGCCCACCGTGGCGCCGGGGGGCAGGTCGGCGAACTTGAGGCCGTCGCGGGCGCACAGGGCGTCCCGCGGGTCGTCCCGTTCTGTGACGGCGGCGAGCACGATCCCCTCAGTGGGGGCGGTCGGCAGGTCTTTGAGGGAGTGGACGGCGAACTCCACCTCGCCGGCGAGCAGGGCGTCGCGGAGCGCGCTCACAAAAACCCCGGTGCCGCCCAGTTGGGTCAGGTGCGCGCGGGTGATGTCGCCGAAGCTGGTGATCAGGACCAGTTCGACCGGTACTCCGGTGCGTGCGGTGAGGATCTCGGCGACCCTGCGGGACTGGTTGGTGGCCATAGTGCTGCGGCGGGTGCCGAGCCTGGCCGGTGTGGTGGACATATCATCTCTCCTCGCCGAGAGCGGTCCCGGGTTTCACTACCGCGCTCGGGATTGCCGGGTCGAGGTCGAACAATTCGCGCAATGCCTCGGCGTAGACGGCCCCTTCAGGGCCGGTCGCCAATTGTTTCACTCGCACCGTGGGCTGGTGCAGCAGTTTGTCGACGACGCGCCGCACAGTGCGGGTGATTTCCGCCCGGGTGCGGTCATCGATACCGGGTAGCCGCCCGTTCAAACGTTCCAGTTCGCTTTCCACCACCTTCTGGGCTTTGCTGCGGAGCGCGACCACGGTGGGGGCAACCCGTTCTGCGCTGCGCACCGCCTGGTATTCGGCGACCTCCTCGGCCACGATGTCGCGCACCGCGGTGAGGTCGGCCACCTGTCCGGTCGCGGTGCCGTCTTCAGCGGCGTCGCGGAGCTCTTCAATATCGACGAGGTGGACGCCGGGCAGTTTGCGCACGGCCTTGTCGATGTCGTGGGGGAGTGCGAGGTCCAGGAAGACCAGGGGGCGGGTGGCGCGGTCGCCGCCCGCAGCCACCTGCTCGGCGGTGAGGACGATCCCTTGCGCTCCCGTGCAGGAGATCACCAGGTCGATGTCGGCGAGGTGGCGGGCGGCGTCCTCGAAGGGCACCGCGCTGCTGCGGACCGACTCGTAGCCTTCAGTGAGGCATTCTGCCAACCGCTGCGCCCGGTCGAAGGTGCGGTTGGCGATGAGTATCGTGCTGGCGCCGTGGCGGGCCACCGTGTTGGCGGCCAGGGCGCTCATCGACCCGGCGCCCAGCACCATGATGCGGCGCCCGGTGAGGAGCTGGGGGTCAGGCAGCGCGGCGCTGACCTCGACGCCGGTGTCGCCGTCGACCGGACAGACCGCTGCAGCGGCAGACGGCTGCGGTTCGCGATCGGGGGTGAGGAAGCGTCCGGCGACGGTCAACCCGAAGCTGACCATGCTGGCTCCGGCCTTGTCCAGGCGGGTCTCGGTGTGGGCGCGTTTGCCGACGCGCAGGGCGCGCTGGCCGAGGTCGTTGAGGACCCTTCCGAGCGTGCCGACGTGCTGGGCGTCTTTGAGCGCGTTGCGGACCTGGCCGAGGATCTGGCCCTCGCCGACGACCATGGAGTCCAGGCCGCAGGCCACGGAGAACAGGTGCTGGACGGCGCGCTCCTCGTAGTGCACGTAGCAGTGCTGGGTGAGTTCTTCCTGGGAGACGCCGGTGTACTGGGAGAGGAGTTCGCAGATGGCGGCGACCCCAGGGTGGAACTGGTCGACGTCGGCGTAGACCTCGGTGCGGTTGCAGGTGGAGACCACCATCGCCTCGTTCACGGCAGAGGTGTTGACCATCTCCGTCATGAGTTTCAGGCGTACTTCACCGCTGAGCGCTACCCGTTCGAGCAGCGTCACGGGCGCACTCCGGTGGCTCAACCCTAGGGCGAGGACACTCATCCGCACTCCAATGCAGCCATCGTTTTCGCAACGCTCCCTTCCTTATGCGCGTCCGTTCGAACGCCCGCCTGGCGGCCACCTGCTCTCAGGCTTCCAGCACGTCCACCCAGTCCTTTCCTTGGTCTCGTGCGGACTTGCGCTGCTCGTGGAAGGCCAGGATCTGGAGCTCAATGGACAGATCGACCTTACGCACATCCACATGCTCGGGCACATTGAGGACCACTGGAGCAAAGTTGAGGATGCTGGTGACGCCGGCCGCGACGAACCGGTCGCACACCCGCTGCGCGGCTGACGCGGGAGTGGCGATCACCCCGATTGCGATCTTCTCACTGCGGACAACGCTCTCTAGATGGTCAATATGCCGTACGGTCAGTCCGGCGACCTCGGAGCCCACCACGTCAGGGGCCTCGTCGAGAAGCGCTGCGATACGGAATCCGCGGTTTCCGAACCCTCCGTAGTTGGCCAGGGCGCGCCCCAGGTTGCCGACGCCGATGATGGCCACGGCCCAGTCCTGGGTGAGACCGAGCTCGCGGGAGATCTGGTAGATGAGGTATTCGACGTCATAGCCGACTCCGCGGGTGCCGTAGGACCCGAGGTGGGAGAGGTCTTTGCGGAGCTTGGCCGAGTTCACCCCCGCCGCCGCGGCGAGTTCCCCGGACGACACCGTGGGGATTCCCCGCTCGCTCAGCGCCTGGAGGGCACGGAGGTAGAGCGGGAGTCTGGCGACTGTCGCCTCTGGGATACCCCTATCCCGAGGCCGTGACGGACGGCTGGTCACAGGTGCGCGCTCCTGGGCGACATCGGCATTGCGGGACTTTCCTTGACCGAGTGCGGGTGCCGAGGAGAGGTTCCTGTGGCACCCGTCACATGATCGGTTCGAAAGAATTTGCCCTCAGGTTACGCCCTTGTGAAAGGGTGAACAAAGTGGGGTCGGGTATCACACTCAGGCACGTTCTTCAAGGAGTGCGGCGCGCAGCCGCTGCTCGTTCACCCGCCAGAAGTCGTGCTGCTTGCCGTCGACGAAGATGACCGGGATCTTGTCCCAGTACTCTTCCTTCTCCTTGTCGTCGGCTGTGGTGAGGTCGCGGACCTCGTACCGGGCCCCCGTTTCGGCGCAGACTCGCGCGATCACGGCGAGCGCTTCCTCACACAGGTGGCACCCTGCTTTCCCCAGCATGGTGACCACGTGAGGATTGTCACTTTTCTTGGCATGGTTCGACGCCGACGCCAATCCCCTCGTCCTCCCTACTCCCTGCTGTTTCCGGCTGCCGCGCGGAATCATCCGCCCGCGAACGGCGGAAGCACTTCCACAATCCACCCGGGTTCGAGAACCACCTCGTGATGGGGCCGGACGCCCACCGGAGTGGCGTTCACCAAAAACGAGGAACGCGCTAAAACAGCGAGCATTGCCGCGTTTCCCTCGTATTTCTGGCGCACCTGTTCGAGCAGGTCGCTCAGGGTGCTTGCGGTGAAGGTCTCCTCGTGCCGACCTGCGGCCGCCTTCGCCGCGGCCCAGTACCGCACCGTCCCGCAAGAGGTCAACGGATTATCCTTGTATTCCTCGGAGGCAATTTTTCCACTACGCATTCTTGTCGGGGGCAATGGGGCCTTCGTACGCACCGTTCATGGGCGACGGGAAGGGCACATGAGCCACCTTCTACTACTCACCAACTCCAACGACCCATCCGATCAGATCCTGCCTGCACTGGGCCTGCTCCTGCACTCGGTGCGTGTGGCACCCGCCGAGGCGAGCGCCCTCCTGACCCCCGGTCCCGACAACGCAGCCGGGTCTCCGGTGGACGCAATCCTGGTCGACGCCCGCACCAACCTTGTCGCGGCCCGCAACCTGTGCCGCCTCCTCAACACCACCGGCCTGGACTGCCCGCTCATCGCTGTCCTCACGGAAGGCGGTGCCGCCGCGCTGACCCCTGAATGGCAGGTCACCGACTTCCTGCTCACCACCGCGGGCCCAGCTGAGGTAGAGGCGCGGCTGCGGCTCGCGATCGGCCGGGCCGACAGCGCCGACGACCCCGACGAGATCCGCCGCGGCGACCTGGTCATCGACGAAGCCACGTACAGCGCCCGGTTGCGCGGCCGCATCCTCGACCTCACCTTCAAAGAGTTTGAGCTGTTGAAGTTCTTGGCCCAGCACCCGGGTCGGGTCTTCACTCGCGCGCAGCTTCTCCAAGAGGTGTGGGGATACGACTATTTCGGCGGGACCCGGACGATCGACGTCCACGTACGGCGGCTGCGCGCCAAGCTCGGCCCCGAGTACGAATCCTTGATCGGGACGGTACGCAACGTCGGCTACCGCTTCGTCATGGACCCCGCGGCCAAGTCCAACAGCGACGCGGCGATGCCTCGCATGGCGGAACCGGAGCGTTCGCTCGCCCCGCACCAGCTCTAACCGCACGTGGCGGGTCAGGGCCGGACAGTACGGCCCTCCCCGCCTACGACACGCGATCAACCGGTCACCCCAAGGGGTCGTTTTCGACGCCTAAAAGACTTAGGATGGTACGCGCCAGTTTTCACGCTACTGACCGTTTCACGGTGAGGTAGCGTTCCTTTTCCCTTGCTGTCGGGAACGTGCCTGTTCACACGGTTGGCAGCACGCGGTTTGGTGATCGAGGAGGGCTGTCCCCATGCCCCCTGGGATGGACAAGGCTCGCGTGTCCCGTCCACGGCGGCGCGCCTGGCTCGGAGTCCCCGTGGGTGCGGCTTTTATCGGGTGCCTCCTGGTGCCCACCCTGCCTGCCTCCGCTGACGCCACACTCGACCTGGACTTGTCCAGCCGCTCCGCTCTCCCGGGCACCGCGTTCTCTCTCCCGCTTTCGGTCCGCAATACTCTCGAGTCCGCTGAGGTCACGATCAGCGAAGCGACCGCTACAGCGGACAGTTCTGACGTGACGGACCTCGCCGTGGTCGACCTCCCCGAGGTCCTCTCCCCGGGGGACACTGCTGAGGCCGAGGTCGTCGGAAGCGTGGTAGGCGAGCCCGAAGAGTCCCAGATCCGGATCGAAGTCGAGATCGCCTACTCCTACCCGGCCCCGTGCGAAGCCCCGGAGCCCTCAGCGTCCGCGGATGACGAGTCCTGCCTGGAGACGCCGCTCACAGGAACGGCGCGGGTCAGCGCCTGGCTGCGGGTGCCGCAGTTGACGCCGAAGCCCACCCCGACGCCCACGGTGTCGCCGTCCGTGCCCGCACCATCCCCGTCGGCGACGCCGACAGCACCTGTGCCTCCGGAGCGGCCGTCCACCCCGCCTCCTCCACCACACCCCTCCGCTACGCCGTCGAGCCCGAGCGGGCAGCCTTCAGCCACGCCGTCTCCGCGTTCCTCGTCGCCGCAGTCCCCGATCCCCCACAGCCCGGTGTCGACGCTGCCGCCGCAGAGTGCTGCGGGCGGCCCGTCCTCGCCTCCTGGGCTGCCGACCGACACCGCGCACCTGCCCGAGCTGGCTGCGCCGAGCGACGAGTACGCCGAGCTGCCGATGGTCACTCTCGGCGAGGAGAACAGCGAGCAGGACGGGGCGGCCCCGGTCTCCCAGGAGGGGCCGGTCGACCCGCTGCTCACCCCGTTCATCCTGCTGCTGGTCTTGATGCTCCTGCTGCTGTTGGCCACTCCGCTGGGCCCGGTCCGGCGGGTGCGGGTCCGGCACAGCTACGTGGGGCGGCGCCGCAAGCGCTGACCAGGCGTGACCCGGCCGCGCAGCAGGGCGGGGGACGCTCAGTAGGCTCGTGCCATGAGCCACATCCTCACCACTGACACGCTGAGCCCTGAGCAGGTCGCGGCGGTGCTCGCCCTGGCCGAGGCGGTGCGGGACGCCGACGGTGTTGCCGCGCTGTCGGAGCAGACCCTGTTGCGGGTCCGGCACGGCGCCCGCGGCCGGGGGCGCTTCCACTTGGCCTACGTCGACGCCGAGCAGGGCCGAGTCCTCGCCGGTTGTGCGTTCGCCGAGGTCTCCCCGGGGGAACCGGATTCGGCTGAGGTAGCGGTGGCACCGCAGTGGCGGCGGCACGGCCTGGGGCGGCGGCTGCTGGACGAGCTGTGGGCGCATGCGGATGCGCGCGGCCTGCGGGTGTGGGCGCACGGCGATTTGGCGCCGGCGCGGGCGCTTGCCGCTTCCGCCGGCCTGCAGCGGATGCGTGCGCTGTGGAAGATGCGGCTGCCGCTGCGAGGCACGGATTCGGCTCCTGCTGCCACGCTGCCCGAGCCTGCCTTGCGTCCCGAGGTCGCCCAGCAGGTGGAGATCCGGACGTTCCGGGTGGGGGTGGACGAGCAGGAGTGGCTGCGCACCAACGCCCGCGCTTTCGCTGACCATCCCGAACAGGGCGCTCTTACCTTGGAGGACCTGCAGCAGCGCGAACAGGAGCCGTGGTTCGACCCGGAGGGTTTCTTCGTCGCGGTGGACCGGGGCAGCGGCCGCATCGCGGGTTTTCACTGGACCAAAGTGCACGACGACGGGGCCGGGCTCACCGACGGGGAGCCGGTGGGCGAGGTGTACGTCGTGGGGGTGGACCCAGACTGGCAGGGCAGCGGGCTGGGCCGGGTGCTGACGCTGCGGGGCCTGCACCATCTGCGGGACCGCGGGCTGCCGTGGGTGCTGCTGTACGTGGATGAGGAGAACCGTCCCGCGGTGCAGTTGTACCGTTCGCTCGGTTTCGAACTGTGGGAGAGCGACGTCATGTACGGGCGGGTACCCGAGGAGCGGTGAGCGGGCGCGGCCAGGGGTGCACGCTCAGCGATGGAACAGTGCACGCTCCGCCGTCACCGCAGGCCAGAAAGGGGCAAAATTCTCAAAACGCACCTCGTTCACCCAAACTCTATGAGAGGGACGAACTACTTTTAGCGTCACTCATCCCCACGTTCACCGCCTGTTCATCTTCTTTGGTATGACTGGCCACCTCGGCTCCTTACCTTGGCTTTCGGCGGGAACGCCGACATATCCCGCCCCAATGGTGGACAAGCCAGAGGAAGGACACCCGGGCTGTGAAGCTCATTAGGTACGGCAAGATCGCGGGCGTGACCCTCGCCAGCGCCCTTGCGCTCTCCGCCTGCGGCAGTGACCAGGCAGTCGCTCCCGAGGAGACCGGCGGCACGGCCGCGGGCAGTGTCGACTGTGTCCAAGGCGGCGGGACCCTGGCCGGAGCCGGCGCCAGCTCCCAAGAAAAGGCGATGGCGGCGTGGGTCGCTGCGTACACCAGCGCCTGCGCGGACACCACCGTCAACTACGACTCGGTGGGCTCCGGTGCCGGACGCTCCCAGTTCATCGAGGGCGCCGTCTCCTTCGCCGGGTCCGACTCCCCGATGGACGAAGAGGAGACCGCGCAGGCCACCGAGCGCTGCGGCGGCTCCGAAGCCGTCCACCTGCCCGCCTACATCAGCCCGATCGCCATCATCTTCAACCTCGAGGGCGTCGACTCGCTCAACCTGCGCCCCGAGGTGATCGCTGACATCTTCAACCAGAAGATCACCAAGTGGAACGACGAGGCGATCGCCGCGGACAACCCTGATGTCGACCTCCCCGACGCCGACATCATCCCGGTCAACCGCTCCGACGAGTCCGGCACCACCGAGAACTTCGTGCAGTACCTGTCCGAGGCCGCCCCCGACCACTGGCCGCACGAAGTCAGCGGTGACTGGCCGATTCCCCCGGTCGAAGCCGCCCAGGGATCCTCTGGCGTTGTCTCCGCTGTCCAAGGCGGTACCGGGACGATCGGCTACGTCGACGCCTCGCACGCCACGGAATTCGGCACCGTGGCCGTCGGCGTGGGCGACAGCTTCGTCCCCTACAGCCCGGAGGCCGCCGCAGCGATCGTCGACTCCGCAGAACCGCGGGAAGGCAACACCGAAAACGACCTGGCAGTCAGCCTCAACTACGCCACCGACGAGGACGGCGTCTACCCGATCGTGCTCGTCAGCTACGAGATCGTGTGCCTGGAGTACGAGGACCAGACCGAAGCCGACCTGGTGAAGAGCTTCATCGGCTACGTGATCAGCGAAGAGGGCCAGCAGGCCGCCGCTAACGAAGCCGGCTCTGCGCCGCTCTCCGATGCCACCCGCGACAAGATCCAAGCCGTACTGGACAAGATCCAGGTTGCGAGCTGACCCGCACTGGTCCTGTCGCCGTCAGGGCAGGGCACCACAGACCGCTGTGGGCCCTGCCCTTGGCTGCGTTGTCCTCCCCACTCCCCCGGTGCCCCGCACACCCGCCCAGCGCACCGGCAACGCCTCACCGCGAGGACAGCCGCGCTTTGCCCGCCCTGACCAGAGATTTTTCTCGCTCTTCGGGTATTTCCGGAACGACTCCTGGGTGCCTTCCGTTCTGGTCAGGGGTGTACTCCACAATGTCACGGGCCCTGCCCTCGTCCGGCGGAGCGGTGTCGCGTGCGGGCTCCGCTGCCGCCGAGTGCATACCCGCATCAGTTGACCGGAGTCTCAAATGACCACCACGGATCTGTCCACGACGGGCCGCGCGCAGCGGCAGAGACGTCGCCTCGGTGACGTCCTCTTCGCTGCCGGAGCCCAAGGGTCAGGGATCCTTATCCTGGCGATCCTGGCCGGGGTCGCCGCGTTCTTGATCCTGCAGTCCTTCGACTCCTTGGCTGCCAACCAGGCGAACTTCCTCACCAGCAGCGAGTGGGACGCCAACACCCGGGAAGAGCCCTCCTTCGGTGTGGCGGCCCTCGCCTTCGGTACCGTGCTCGCCGCGGCAATCGCCCTCGTGCTGGCCACTCCCGTAGCGATCGGCATCGCCCTGTTCATCGTCTTCTACGCCCCCCGCCGCATCGCCGCCATCCTGGGCTACCTCGTGGACCTGCTCGCGGCAATCCCCAGCGTCGTCTACGGCCTGTGGGGCATCGGCTGGCTCGTGGTCCAGCTCGCCCCGTTCTATGCCTGGCTGGAGACGTACTTCGGCTGGATCCCGCTGTTCGCCGGACCCGTGTCCACCACTGGCCGCACCATGCTCAGCGCAGGCATCGTGCTCGCCGTGATGATCCTGCCGATCATCACCGCCATGACCCGCGACGTGTTCCTCCAGGTGCCGCAGTCGCACCGGGAGGCTGCCCTCGCACTGGGCGCCACCCGCTGGGAGATGATCCGCATGGCGGTACTGCCGTTCGGGCGCCCCGGCATCATCGGCGGCGCAATGCTGGGCCTGGGGCGGGCGCTCGGCGAGACCATGGCGGTGGCCATGATCCTCTCCCCCTCCCTCGTCATCTCCTGGTTCCTGCTGCAGAGCGGCAACCAGACGATCGCCGCGCACATCGCCCTGCAGTACCCCGAAGCCACCGGCTACGGGGTGTCCGCGCTCATCGCGGCCGGTCTCGTCCTCTTCGCCATCACCCTGGCCGTGAACATGGTGGCCCGCTTCGTCGTCTCCCGCCGCAAGGAGTTCGCGTAAATGTCCGCCACGAAACTGTCTGCTCCGGAGAAGACCGTGCCGCCTCGGCCGCTCGCGCCCTCACTCGGCGCCAAGCCGCTGCCTGCCCTGTTCCCGCCGACCCTGCTCGCCGGGGTCGCCCTGGTCGCGGCCGGGCTGCTGTACGCGCTCGGGTGGTGGAACCCCGCGGTGTGGGCCATCGTCACCGCGGTGGGCTACATGGTGCTCATCACCGCGGCCTCGGCCCTCGTCGAGAACCGCCGCAAAGCCAAAGACCGCCTGGTCACCGCCATCGTCTACACCTGTTTCGGCATCGCCATGGTGCCGCTGGTCTCCCTGCTGTGGACGGTGCTCTCCAAAGGCCTGGTCCGGTTGGACGGCTACTTCCTGACCGTCTCCATGAACGGGGTCACGCCGAGCATGGACGCTGGCGGCGCCTACCACGCCATCCTCGGCACCCTGCTCATGACGCTCATGGCCGCGCTGATCTCGGTGCCCATCGGTCTGATGACCGCGATCTACCTGGTGGAGTACGGCCAGGGGCGGCTCAAGCGGGCGATCACCTTCTTCGTGGACGTGATGACCGGTATCCCCTCCATCGTGGCCGGTCTGTTCGTGGTGGCGCTGTGGATCCTGCTGTTCGGTCCGGGCAAGACCAACGGCGCGGCCGGTGCGATCTCACTCTCGGTCCTGATGATTCCGGTGGTCGTGCGCTCCTGCGAGGAGATGCTGCGCCTCGTGCCCAACGAGCTGCGGGAAGCCTCCTACGCGCTGGGGGTGCCCAAGTGGCTTACCGTGGTCAAGGTGGTCCTGCCCACCGCTATCGCGGGGCTCACCACCGGTGTGATGCTGGCCTTGGCGCGGGTCATCGGCGAGACCGCCCCGCTCATCCTCACTGCGGGCTCCTCAGCGGTCGCCATCAACGCCAACCTGTTCGAGGGACAAATGATGAGCCTTCCGGTGTTCATCTACTCACAGGTGCGCATGGGCGGCGTCATCAACTACGAGCGTGCTTGGGCCGGGGCGCTGACGCTGATCATCATCGTGATGCTGTTGTTCCTCGCCGCCCGCCTGGTCTCGCACTTCTTCGCCCCGAAGACGCGGTAACCCCCTCATCCCCTTTGCCGTCTCATCCGAACCAACCACGGTCTTGAGGAAACACAGTGGCCAAGCGAATTGACGTCTCCGGACTGCACGTCTACTACGGTGACTTCCTCGCCGTCGAAGACGTCTCCATGACTATCGAACCCCGCTCGGTAACCGCCTTTATCGGCTCCTCCGGCTGCGGCAAGTCCACCTTCCTGCGCACCCTGAACCGCATGCACGAGGTCACCCCGGGGGCACGCGTCGAAGGCAAAGTCCTCCTGGACGACCAGGACATCTACGCGCCCGACGTGGACCCGGTGGAGGTCCGCCGCGAAGTCGGCATGGTCTTCCAGCGCCCCAACCCGTTCCCCACCATGTCGATCTACGACAACGTCATCGCCGGGTACAAGCTCAACAACCGGCGGCTCCGCAAGTCCGAAGCCGACGAGATCGTGGAGCGGTCCCTGCGCGGGGCGAACCTGTGGGAGGAGGTCAAGGACCGCCTTGACCGGCCAGGGGCGAGCCTGTCCGGTGGGCAGCAGCAGCGCCTGTGCATCGCCCGGGCCATCGCCGTGGAGCCCAGCGTGCTGCTCATGGACGAGCCGTGTTCGGCGCTGGACCCGATCTCCACGCTGGCGATCGAGGACCTGATCTCCCAGTTGAAGGAGAACTACACGATTGTCATCGTCACGCACAACATGCAGCAGGCCGCCCGGGTCAGCGACGTGACAGCGTTCTTCAACCTGGCGGGTACCGGTAAACCCGGCAAGCTCATCGAGATCGGCGAAACCAACAAGATCTTCACCAAGCCCGAAAAGAAAGAGACGGAGAACTACATCACCGGACGCTTCGGCTAGTCCACTCCACGGCTGTGGCCCGCCCAAGCGCTTGGGCGGGCCACAGCCGTATGCGTACCTGTGTCTCCGCCGCGGGTCAGACGACGGTGTGCAGCAGCCCGTAGACCCCGGCGGCGATCACCGCGGTGACGGGGACTGTGACCAGCCAGAACAGCACGATGGTGGCGAAGATGCCCCAACGCACCCCCGTGACCCTGCGTGCGGTTCCCGCACCGGCAATGGCCGAAGTGGTGGTGTGGGTGCTGGAGATCGGCGCGTGCCACACCAGCGACGTGAAGCCCATGATGGCGGAGACCGCTGCCTCCACCGCGAACCCCTGCGGCGGGTCGATGCGGCTCATCCGCCAGCCCGGGGTGCGCATGATCCGCCACCCGCCGGTGGCGGTGCCCAGCGAGATCGCGACGGCCGAGCAGAGGGTCACCCAGGTAGGAACCTCGTAGGTGTTCTGGCTGCCGACGGTGATGAGCGCCAGGACCACGATCCCCATGGTTTTCTGGGCGTCCTGCAGGCCGTTGCCGAGGGACAGCATCGCCGCGGAAACGCTCTGCGCGAGCCTGAACCCCCGGTTCACTACGCCGGGGCTGGTGTCGCGGAACAGCCACAGGATCCCCAGCATGATGAGGTAGCCCAGCAGCCAGCCCAGAAGCGGGGCCACCAGCATGGGGACGAGGAAGCTGATGAGGACGCCGTCCCAGCGCACTTCTCCTTGGGAGGCCAGTGCCGCCCCGACCATTCCGCCGATCAGCGCGTGGGAGGCGGAGGAAGGCATCCCCCGGTACCAGGAGAAGAGGTTCCAGGCGGCCGCGCTGGACAGTGCCGCGAACAGCACAGCCAGGCCGTCTGCACCGTGGATGGGGCTGATGAAGTCCTGTCCGATCGTGCGGGCCACGCCCTCGCCGAGGAAGGCGCCGAGCAGGGTCATCAGCGTGGCCAGGGCGATCGCAACCCCAGGGGTGAGGGCCCTGGACACGATGGCGGTGACAATGGTGTGCGCGGAGTCGTGGAGGCCGTTGGTGAAAGCGAAGAGCAGAGCAGCCAGGACCACCGCGAGCAGGGCGGATTCGAGGAGCACGGGAAAGTGTTCCTGAGTCGGGGTAAGGGGGTGGTGGGGGTGGGTCAGGCTTCCTTGACCGCGATGCTTTCAATGGTGTTGGCCACGTGCTCGAAGGCGTCGGCTGCGGCTTCCAACTGGTCGACGACGTCTTTGAGTTTGAGCACGGTCAGCGCGTCGTATTCTCCGCCGAACAGGTGGGCGAGCAGACGCCGGTAGACCTGGTCGGCCTGGTTCTCCAACTGGTTGATGGCCACCCAGTAGCCGGAGAGGTTGCGTAATGACCGTAGTTTCGGCATGGCTTCCGCGGTGAGTTCGGCGGAGCGTTCCAGGATCCCGACCTGGTCGATGATGCCTTTGGGGAGGCGGTCGAGCTGGTAGAGCCCGATGAAGTCCACGGCCGCTTCCATGGCGTCCATCACGTCGTCCAAGCTGGACGCCAGGCGGTAGATGTCCTCGCGGTCGAACGGTGTGACGAAGCTCGTGTTGAGCCGGCGCATGATCGCGTGGGTGCGTTCGTCCCCCGCCTGCTCGCACTGCCGCATCTTCTCGGTGATGGCTTCTCGGTCGGCGTCTTCGCTGATGAGTTCCACCAGCAGCCGCGAGGCTGTGACTAGGTTGTTCGCGAAATCGGCGAACATCTCGTAGTAGCTGTCATCGCGCGGTGTCAGGCGAAGACGCACATCTTTCTCCCATGAGTGCGGTAAGGCTCATGTCCTTGAAGTGTCGGACCCTGTCCCGCGGAAGTCCCTTCGGGCACGACCGCGCCGCACCCCGGCGCCTGCGACGCGGGGTGCGTCACTCGATGTTCACTTACAGCTACCCCAGCGTCCGCCAGAATGCCGACGTAGTGGAGCGATTCCATCCTAACCGCCTCCCCTGCGGCAGGCAGGGAGATGACTCATCAACGCACTGGCAGTCCTCGGAGGTATGGTTCGTGAACGAGACGTGAAACCGGGGGAAACCTGCAGGTCACAGCGTTTCACCGGCACGTCATCGCCACAAAACGCAAGATTAACGCACAAGTTCTGGCAATAACCCCGAATCAGGAGAACTGGCAATTTATCCACACACCGTCCCGGTGGGCACGGTGATTGTTCTGCGATCGTGACCTCTCCCATGGCATCTCTCTCCCCTGCTGCGCGGCGCCGCCTCGCCGCCCTACGCTCCGCACTCGACGAGCAGCTCGCCGCCCTCGGCGAACCGCCCTATGCGGGACCGGGCCACCCCGCTGCTGCCCTCACCGCCTGTGTGCAGGCCCTGCTGCGCGCCCAGCGCCGCGGCCTGGCCCCGCACCGCCCAGCGGTCAAGGCTGCGGTGCGCGCCACCCTTGCCGAACTGGCCTCCCGCTACCCCGGACAAGCCGTTGAAGTGCGAGTTCCACCGTATGGGGCAGTGCAGTGCTTCCCCGGTCCCCGCCACACCCGCGGCACCCCGCCGAACGTGGTCGAAACCGACCCCCTGACCTGGCTTGCCCTGGTCACAGGTGACCTCACCTGGGCAGATGCGGTCTCTTCCCACCGTGTGTCAGCCAGCGGAGCACGCGCCGACCTGTCCCCGGCCCTTCCGTTGTGGTCTCCTCCACACGAAGCACCCCTGCATGGCACCGGCACCGGTGACAGCCGTTAAGCTGGATCACGTGTCGCAACCCGACGGCCGCCTCAGCCTGGACATCGATCCTTTAGAACGCGGACCGCAGGACGCCTGCGGAGTGTTCGGGGTCTGGGCTCCCGGCGAAGAAGTAAGCAAACTGACCTACTTCGGTCTCTACGCGCTCCAGCACCGCGGCCAAGAGTCCGCGGGCATCGCCCTCAGCAACGGTGAGCGGATCGTCGTCTACAAAGACATGGGGCTCGTGTCCCAGGTCTTCAACGAAGTCACCCTGGACTCCCTCAAAGGGCACCTGGCGATCGGCCACTGCCGCTACTCCACTACCGGCTCATCCGTCTGGGAGAACGCGCAACCCACGTTCTTCAGCGCGCGGGAGGGCGGTCTCGCGCTCGGCCACAACGGCAACCTGATCAACACCCCGGAGCTCGCGGCGCTGCTGCCGTCGGATCGCCTGAGCGCGACCACGGACACCGAGGTGCTCACCCGTCTGCTCGCCGCCGCCCCGCACCGCACCACCGAGGAAGCCGCCCTCGACGTGCTGCCCAAAGTCAAGGGCGCATTCTCCCTGGTCTTCATGGACGAGCACACCCTGTACGCGGCTCGCGACCCCCAGGGAATCCGCCCGCTGGTCCTGGGCCGCCTCGACACCGGGTGGGTCGTGGCCAGCGAGACCGCGGCGCTCG
Source organism: Thermobifida sp. (assembly GCF_017577275.1). NCBI lineage: Bacteria > Bacillati > Actinomycetota > Actinomycetes > Streptosporangiales > Nocardiopsidaceae > Thermobifida > Thermobifida sp. The sequence continues at coordinate 46,489 of NZ_PITY01000017.1, read as the reverse complement.
ACATCGTTGGTGCTTCCGTGGTGCGCGAGGTCGAACCGGGAGAGCTGCTGGTCATCAACGCGGACGGCGTCGCTTCCCGGCGTTTCGCCCCGGCCGAGCCCAAAGGCTGCCTGTTCGAATACGTCTACCTGGCCCGTCCCGACACCACGATCGCGGGACGCAACGTCAACAGCGCCCGCGTCGAAGTGGGGCGGCGGCTGGCCCGGCAGCACCCGGCCGATGCAGACGTGGTCATCCCCGTCCCCGAATCGGGCACGCCCGCGGCCGTGGGCTACGCCGAAAGCAGCGGCATCCCGTTCGCCCAAGGGCTGGTGAAGAACTCCTATGTGGGCCGCACGTTCATCCAGCCGAGCCAGACGCTGCGCCAGCGCGGCATCCGGCTCAAGCTGAACCCGCTGCGCGAAGTCATCGAAGGCAAGCGGCTGGTCGTCGTCGACGACTCGATCGTGCGGGGCAACACCCAGCGGGCCCTGGTGCGGATGCTGCGCGAGGCGGGCGCTGCCGAGGTCCACGTCCGGATCTCCAGCCCGCCCGTGATGTGGCCCTGCTACTACGGCATCGACTTCGCCACCAAAGCCGAACTGATCGCGGGTAGCCTCTCCGTCGAAGAGATCTGCCAATCCATCGGCGCAGACTCGCTCGGCTTCATCGATCTCGATGAACTGGTCGCAGCCACCAGAGTCGAGAAGAACCGGCTGTGCCGGGCCTGCTTCGACGGCGTCTACCCGGTCGAGGTCGACGAGGACTCCCGCGGCAAGTACCTGTTGGAGAAGTCCTGCGGCGCCCCTAAGCGCCCCTAGCCGCCGTCACGTTCCCAGCCGTCTGTGTGCCTGCGGTCCAGCCGCACGGCAACCTACGACTACAGAAGAGGTTTTCCGTGTCAGAGCGCGCCCCCACCGCTTATGCCGCCGCCGGCGTCGATATCGCCGCCGGGGAACGCGCGGTGGAATTGATGAAGCGACATGTGGCACGCACCCACCGGCCGGAGCTCGTCCCCGACGCCAGTGGTTTCGCCGGGCTGTTCCGGCTCGATCTCTCCAAGTACACCGCCCCCGTGCTGGCCACCTCCACCGACGGTGTCGGCACCAAGGTGATGCTCGCCCAGGCATTGGACCGGCACGACACGATCGGCATCGACCTGGTCGCCATGGTCGTGGACGACCTGGTGGTCAGCGGAGCCGAGCCGCTGTTCCTCACCGACTACATCGCCTGCGGCTCCGTGGTGCCCGAGCGGATCGCCGAGATCGTCAGCGGGATCGCGGAAGGCTGCTGCCAGGCGGGATGCACGCTGATCGGCGGGGAGACCGCGGAACACCCCGGTGCGATGGGTCCCGACGAGTACGACCTGGCCGGGGCCGGAACCGGGATTGTGGAGGCGGATGCCATCCTCGGCCCGGACCGGGTCCGCGTGGGCGACGTGGTGATCGCGATGGCCTCCTCCGGCCCGCACTCCAACGGCTACTCGCTCATCCGGCGTATCGTGGCCGACGCCCAGCTCGACCTGCACGCGAACGTGCCGGAACTGGGCGGCCCGCTCGGCGAAGTCCTGCTCACCCCTACGAGGATCTACGCCAAGGACTGCCTGGCGCTCGCCGCCGATATGGAAGTGCACGCGTTTGCCCACATCACCGGGGGCGGGCTTGCCGCGAACCTGGCCCGTTCCCTGCCCGCTACCGCGGACGCTGTCGTGGACCGCGCTTCCTGGGCGCCTCCCGCGGTCTTCGGTTTCCTCGCCCGCCACGGCCAGGTCTCCCAGGAGGACATGGAAGCCACCTTCAACATGGGCGTGGGCATGGTGGCGATCGTGGCCGAGGACGCCGCGGAGCGGGCGCTGGAGCTGCTCGCGGAACGCGGAGTGCCCGCCTGGGTGCTGGGCTCTGTGATCCCCGGTTCCGGGAAGGTGGTGATGACCGGGGAATACCGTTCGTAGACATGCGAAACCGGGGCTTCTCAACGGTGAGAGCCCCGGGTTTCGCCGCTGTCTAGATGTCTGGCTCGGCGGTTCCGTCGCCCAGAGTCGCTCGATTTACTCGAGAGTCACGCGATCCGGAATCCGGTCCCGTGCGATCTGTCTCTGGTCGACGTGGAGATCAGCAGATCAGCGACGTTCTGAGTCGGAGCCATCGCTGGGCGGGTAGTTCTCCGCGAAGTCCGCGTAGCGCTCGATCAGCTCGTCGTAGGGGTCCCGGTACGTGTCGTCCGGTGAATCCGAAGACTTCGACGCACCCCCACCGACACCCAGCTCTGCCCGAAGCCGATCAAGGTCCGTGTTGACGGTGCTGTACTTCAACCGCCGGGCGACCTTCTGCTGCTTGGCCCTGGCACGGCCGCGCCCCATTGGCTCGACCCCCTCAACGATTGGGTTCTTCCAAACCCGTTCACTAGCAAAACCGCATTGCCGGGCTGGCGGCCATCACCGAACTGACGACAGGCCCCAGCTTTACGTACGAATACAACCGTACCCGGTTCAGAGGCGACGTGCCTACGCCGCCCGTGTCCTACCGAGCGTGCCGCTTGTGTCACGCCCGTGGAGGACGGGATTGCGCGACGCACAACCCTGAGGTTTCACCTCCTACAGACTAGGAACGCCGTCTCGTCCCGCTTCCTTCCCCGCACCAGAGCATGCCCCGCGGGACGGGACCGGATCCCGGTGCGGGTCACGTGTGAGGTTACTCTCCTTGCCACGGTGCCCTTCAGCGGGACCGCTGTCCGAAAACTGCCGCCATTCCAGGCGAAATCCCCGCACGTCGGCGCCGTTCTGTGCCACTATGCGAACGTGCTCCCCTATCCCGCCTACCTTCGCCTCTACCAACCACTCTCCGTTTTTCCCCGTCGCGAACGGGAGTACTGGAAGGCGTATGCGGAGTCGCCGCGGTATCGGGGGCGGCACGAGGCGATGGCTGCTGAGCACGCGGAGAGCCTGCACCGGCTGCTCTCCAAACCGCCGCTGGCTGCGCCCCTGGCAGAGAGCAGCGACGCCTACATCCACCGGGTCGGCGACGAGCTGCTGGTCTGTCCTTGGCAGACACGGCTGCGTTCCTGGCTCGCTTTCTCCACGTTACAGGCTACGACGTCGCGGCGGCTGTTCCAGAGTTTCCTGCCGGACTTGGTCGCCCAGGAGACCCAGCGCGATTTCGAGCGATGGCAGTCCCGCACCGGTCGCACGCGGCCTCAGATCCTGACCAGCACGTGGGAGGTGCCGCTCCCCTGGTTCGTGCTTTTCGATGCCGCAGAGCGCCATCTCGTCCTGGACCAGGCCGGGGAGGAGTACCGTCCTCCTGCGCCTCATGGCGGGGCGTGCCCCCAGTGTGCGACCTCTCTTCCCGCTTTCCAGCAGACGCCGGTGCGCGCGCTGCTCTACCTCACCCGGGCCGCCGACGCGCTTCCTCGCCTGGTGAGAGCGGTTCGCCTCGTGAGCGGATACTCCCCTGCGAGTTCCTCCTTCCTGTACGCCTTGGAACGACTGGAGGAGTGGGTGAGCGCGGTGGCGCACCCCCGCGCACTCCTGGAGCTTGACTACGGCGGCCTTGTCCTCCTCATGGACGACGCCACGCTGCGGTCGGACCAGTCGGTCGCGGAGGTGCATACGGCACTGACCGCGATCGAACAGGACCGGCCGGAGCTGGTGGCCGCAATGCGCTTGCGGCTGCGGACGCGGTGGAACGCGATCCGCGCGCTCCGCCACGCCAATTGAGGGCCCTGCGGGTTTGCCCGCCTTCGCGCTCACCGCGCCCAGTGTGCAGGCTCACAATCCCCGTTTCCCCCGGTGGCAAACCTGGTTCGCCAGGTTTCTCGGGAGGTGTTTCCGGTTGTCGCAGGGTGGACGCGGGGGATGGCTCCATAAGCCTCTTAGTTGACAACAAAATTACCAAAGGGGGACATACCCTTCGATAGACGGCGATATAGACTGCACTGGGACCGTTACAGAGAGCAACGAGAACATTCGAGAACCCCTACCGCATAGGGGTTTCCACGCCGCGCGTCTGCGTTGGCGGCCGTCCCAGGCCTGCCACCGGCGCCCTGACCCGCACAGGAGGAAAAAGGCCAGACCAACCATCCACGACCGCACCCGAGGAGGGGGAGCATCCCCAGTTAAGGATGCGCTGTCTTTGCGTTTTCGGTCAGCCGGATTACCGAAACCCCCGTCCGAGAATGAAGTGTTTGACCGAATACGCCACATGCCACTAAACGTATCGCTAGAATCACTCAGCGTGACGCGCTACATGTGCGACTTTGCAATCCCATTTGACAAAGTCGCGTTAAGTGGTCGCACAATCACCTCGGGTGATGCCAATATAGACCTCAGGGAAATATTGGACATCCGGACCAAGCGCCAGGATTGAAAAGTCTCAAGGATCAACACACCGATCCGGGAGGAGAGGCCGTACATATGTCAACTCGCACGCCCGAGGCGGAACCCCTGTTGACCCCTGCCGAGGTCGCCACGATGTTCCGCGTGGACCCGAAGACCGTCACCCGGTGGGCGAAGGCTGGAAAGCTGACGTCGATCCGCACCCTCGGCGGTCACCGCCGCTACCGGGAGACCGAGGTTCGCGCCCTGCTGGCCGGGATTCCCAGCCAGCGTAGCGAGTAGCCCTCCTCGCCTCGACCAATTCGGCGGGATGGCGGGGGGACGCCCGCGATACCCGAAAGAGTAGAGAATCTCGAGGGGCGGGCCGCTACGGCGGTCCGCCCCTCAGCATGGCGCGGCGTCTCTTGCACAGACCCACTTCAGGACAGCACTTCCCCCTCGATGTAGTCGGTCCCGATCTGCTCCCAGTGGAGGAAACGTTCCGTCTCCCCCAGCAGCATGGCGGTCAGCCACACGGCCACGCCCACGTCGTCCGCGGCTCCGAAAAGGGGGATGAACAGCTCAGGAACGAGGTCGATGGGGGAGATGATGTAGGCGAGAGCGGCGAGCAGCAGCACGATCTTCGAGGTAGACAGCTCGCGGTACTGCCCGCGCATCCGGGCTTTCAGCATGCGGGGAAGGGCTTTGACCCGGGCCGCGAGGGACGGCTTCCCGGGCTGGGTGCTCTCATAGACCAGCTTCATGGCGGCAGCGCCGGCCGCAGCACGATTGGACTTGCGCATTCCTCCACCTCGTCGGGTCCGTGCGCCCGGAGAAGTTCCGGACGTCTCTTGCGATATGACGTGTCTCCGTTCGGTTCTGTTCCCTGCCCCGCCCAATCCCACGCCCGACACATCCCGCTTTGTCCGCCTGTTCCCCGCGTGCGTTCGGTAACCGATGTGGCATAGGTTGGTTATGGTCATTGCGGCCACACCCATTCCACCGTTACGACTGTCTGTTCCGGAGGAAGCATTACCGCCCGAGTGCCCGCTCCCCCGCGCCTGCTGCGCCTCCTCGCAGCCGTTACCGGAATACTGCTGACCACCGCGTGCTGGACGCCTCCCCCGGACGCCCGCCCGCCCATGGCAGAGACCGCCTCGCTTCCTCTGCCCAGGCCGGACGACATGCCCGGACCGCGCGACACGCCCGCACCGTCGCCTCCGGCTGCGCCGCTGCCCCTCGACGGCGCCGTAGTCGTCGTCGACCCGGGCCACAACGGCGGCAACGCTGACGCGGCCCGCGAGATCAGCCGCGCCGTTCCCGCAGGCCCCAGCACCAAGGAGTGCGACACGGTGGGCTCCCGGACCGAGGACGGCTACTACGAGCACGAGTTCACGTGGGAGCTGTCCCTCCTCGTCCGCGACCGCTTGGAGGAGCAGGGCGCAACCGTCATCCTCACCCGCGACAGCGACGACGGGGTCGGTCCCTGCATCAACGAACGCGCCAAGATCGGCAATGAGGCTGAGGCGGACGCGGCGATCTCCATCCACGCCGACGGCGCCGCCCCCGGCTCACGGGGCTTCCACGTCATCGTCCCCGGTGAAGTCCCTGGGTTCACCGAACCGATCCTGGAGTCCTCCTACGCCCTCGGCGTAGCGCTCCGCGACGAATTCCACGCGGTGACCGGACACCCCTACTCCGACTACCTCGGTGAGGAAGGCATCGACGTCCGCACCGACCTGGGCGGGCTCAACCTGTCCACCGTGCCCAAGGTGTTCCTCGAAGTCGGCAACATGCGCAACCCTGAAGACGCGGCCAAGCTCACCGACCCCGAGTGGCGTGCCCTCGCCGCGGACGGCATCGTCGCCGGGATCAGCCGGTACCTCGAGGAGGCGCCAGCGCGGTGACCCGCAGCCGCCTGGCACGGCGGCACGGTTCCCCGCTCGGACCCGCTTCCCCACAGGGTGCCCCGGACACTCCGGGTTCGCTTTGTATGGTGCTGATCACTTCCTGACTGCACAATGGGTGCTATGCCACTGACATCCAGTGACGTGCGCGACAAGCGGTTCAGCACCTCGCGCCTGCGCCTGGGGTACGTCCAGGAGGACGTCGACGCCCTGCTGCGCCGGGTGGAGGAGACGCTGCGCGCGCTTGAGCAAGGAACCCGCCCCACAAAGCTCATCACCGCCTCCGACGTAATGCGCGCGCAGTTCCGCACCACGGTCATGCGGCCGGGCTACGACGAAGAGGAGGTGGACGCCTTCCTCGACGAAATCGCGGAAACCCTGCGGGAACTCGGGCTGTACTCGCAGCAGTTGCGCACCGGGAAGCACAGCGCCGAATACTTCCGCCGCGAGGCCGCCCCCAAGCCCCGGGAACCGGTCTCCCCGCGCATGCGCCCAGAAGACATCCGGAACAAGGGCTTCCACACCACCCGGCTGCGGATCGGCTACTCAGATGAGGAAGTCGACGCCTTCCTCGACCTGGCCGAGGCCACGGTTGCCGCTCTGGTGGAGGGCAGGCCCCAGGAGGCCCGGTTGACCGCATCACAAGTGCGCGGCGTCCGCTTCTCCAGCACGCGGTTCCGTCCCGGCTACGTAGAAGAAGAGGTGGACGCGTTCCTCGACGAGATCGCCGACGAGCTGGAACGCTACGGCCTGCACTGACCTCGGCGGATCAGTCGGCGCGCAGGCTCGCGAGCAGCAGGTCGGCGTAGTACTCGCCCAGCTGGGCGCCGTCCAGCTCGCCGTCGGCCCGGTACCACATGCTCAAGTGGTGGATGGAGCCGAAGAAGTAGTTGACCACGATGTCCGCCGGGATCTTGTCTTGGAATACCCCTTCACGCATCCCCTCCTCGACCAGGGAGCGGAACAGCTCGTGGTAGGCGCGGCGCTCCTTGCGCACCTCGCGCTGGCGGTCCGGCGAGAGCATGTGCAGTGAGCGGAAGAAGATGACCATGTCGTCAAGGTTGTCCACGGTGGTCTTGACGACATCGGCGGCCGCTGCGTGCAGGCGTTCGGTGACGTCTCCACCTCTCTCGACGATCTGGGCGAGCCGGCTCATCTGCAACTGCAGCACGCGCTGGTAGATCGCGAAGAGCAGGTCGTCCTTGGAGGTGAAGTAGTGGTACATCGCCCCCTTGGTGACCCCGGCTGCCTCAACCAATTCTTGGACTGAGACGCGGTCGAAACCACGCTGGGCAAACAGCCGGGTGGCCTCGGCCAGGAGGCGGTCCGGCACGGAAGGGGAGACCGTGGTGGACTCCGCTGACTGCGTCATGTTCCCCTACACCTCTCGCGTCCGCCGCGGATCTGCGGCGCCGTCACTCCCCGGATGGGCACGTCCCCTCAGCATAGAACACGCGACATACCGACCAGTCTGTCGGTTCGGGTAACCATGGCGGGGAAACCCTGACACCATTGTGTTCCGGAGCTCACCCACCGCTCAATCCAGCAAGAATGAACGGTAAGGGTTTTCGTATTAAGGTCTAGCTTCGACCCGCTGCCACAGACTGTCCCACAACCGAACCTATGTTCGATAAAGTGCGCGGGTGAGTCTTTACAACGAGCAGATCGACGTCCGTTCCACCACTAACGACGCTCCTGTCCTCTTCTCCTGGCGCGGCACCCTCTACCGGGTGCGCCGCGTCATCGGCACCTGGCACGGCACCAGTTCTGAGGCCGCCAGCGAAGTGCGGCTCGTCCGAGTCGCCGCCGAATCCGACCACGGCCACCGCGGCATCGCCGACATCGTGCTCGACACCGCGACCAACCATTGGACGATGCGTCGTCTGTGGTACTGACCGGCTACGGCGCGGTCCCATCCGCGCCGACTTCCACCTCCACGGTCGTCTTTCCTTGCAGCTCGCAGAGGGCCTGCCCGGCGGTGATCTCGGCCACCCACGCCGTGAAATCCGCCGGGTCGGTCCCGTACAGCGCGACATCGATCTCCACGTCGGCCCCGTACCGCACGTCCACGACCCGGTGCGGCGACTCCCGCAGATCGCTCTCCAACCGCCCGGCCTGCTGGTAGTCGGCGAGCACTGTCACCACCGGAAGAGAGCGGCGCTCCAAGATCCCGACCTCGTCGATCGCCGCGGCCACCGCGCTCCCATACGCCCGGATCAGCCCGCCCGCGCCCAGTTTGATCCCCCCGAAATAGCGGGTCACCACCGCAGCCGTGTCCGTCAGCCCGCGGTGCCGCAGCACTTCCAGCATGGGCACCCCCGCGGTCCCGGCGGGCTCCCCGTCGTCGCTAGACCGCTGGATCCTGCCGTCCTCCCCCACAATGTAGGCCGTGCAATTGTGGGTGGCGTTCCAATGCAGTTTGCGCCGCTCCGCAATAAACTCCCGTGCCTCGTCCTCGCTGCTCACCCGGGCAAGCGCGCAAATGAACCGGGACTTTTTGATCTCGATCTGGTGTTCGCCGCCGCGTCTGATCGTTCTCATGCCGCCTTCGATCGTATGCGCCGCGTCCCGGCCCCAGCATGCTCTGTATGGTCGGTGCCATGCCGACACCTCCCTTCGTCCTCCGCTTGCGCGAGCAGGTGGGCCACGCCCTGCTGCCCCTCGTCGGAGTGACGGCCGTGGTCATCGACCCTGCCGGGCGCATCCTCCTGCACCGCCGCGCCGACGACGGACGCTGGTGCACCCCTGGCGGCCTCGTGGAACCAGGCGAGCAGCCAGCCGCCACCCTGGTGCGGGAACTGGAGGAGGAAACCGGGCTCCGCGTCCACCCGGAAACCCTGGTCAGCGCCGTCATGGAAGCGCCCTACACCTACCCCAACGGGGACCAGGTGCAGATCCTCGACCTCACCTTCCGGTGCCGTCCCCTCTCCGGGGAAGCCCGCGTCAACGACGACGAGTCGCTCGACGTGCGCTGGTTCGACTACGCCGCACTCCCGCCCATGCCCGGCCGCATCATGCGCCGCATCAACCACGCACTCGAAGGACGAGTCGGCTGGTTCGACCGCCGCAACGGCCCGTGGAGCGAGACCTGACCGTGCCGGGCAGGCGTCGCCGGCGCGCCCCACACGCTGCTGGGCCGCGCCGGATCCGGTCAGTTCGGCAGGTTCTCTTCGATCGCCCTGATGATCTCGGGGTCTTCAGGCTCCACCTGGGGCCGGAAGCGGTACAGCACCCTGCCGCCGGGGGCGACCAGGAACTTTTCGAAGTTCCACTGGACATCCCCCGCCAACCCCTGGGAGTCCCGAGCCTTGGTCAACTCGACGTACAACGGATGCCGGTTGGGGCCGTTGACCTCCATCTTCTCCAAGATGGGGAAACTGATGCCGTACGTGGTGGCGCAGAACAACCGGATCTCCTGGGCATCCCCCGGCTCCTGGCCGCCGAACTGGTTGCACGGCACCCCGATCACCGAGAACCCCCGGTAGGCGTACGCTTCCTGGAGCCTCTCCAGGCCGCTGTACTGGGGGGTCAGGCCACACTTGGAAGCGACGTTGACGATCAGCAGCAGTTGCGTCTGCGGCAGCCGGAACGGCTCGCCCTCCAACGTCCGCAACTCGCTCTGGTAGATCTTCATGTCCCGGAGCCTAGCCTCAGCCCCCTGCCCGTCCGAAGACCCCACAGGCGAATCCTGCCGCGCCACATGCCGAACCGTCCCGTGCTCACTCCCCCGCGGGCCTAGGATCGTGGCGCAGGCAATCCGGCACAGAGAGTTAGGGAGCGTCATGCGCAGCAGACAGCACGGCCTTTTGCGGCTGGTCACCAGCGTGGTCCTCCTGTCTGCCGCAGTGTCCTGCACCGGTGAGGACAGCCCCGAGCCGGAACCGTCGCCCACCCCGCAGCCGACCCCCACCGTCTACGCGGGGGAAGCCCCGCCCGGGCTCGCCGCCCAGCCGCTGCGCTACCTGCACGACCCTGCGCAGCCCGGCCAGGACATCCTCAGCGACCCCCTGGGGGTGCGCATCCACTCGGTTGGCGACGCCTTCCTCATCAGCTCCAACAGCGAAGAACGGCACCTGCTGCAGCACGCGGCCGACGGCACAGTCCTGTGGCAGGGGGAATCCCACATCGAACGGTTCACCCAGGACCGGGACGGCGCAGACGTCTTCGAAGTGAGCACCCGCACCGGCGACCGGGTGACCCGCACCGTGGTGAACGAGGCCGGGGAAACCGTGTGGACCGGCTCCGACCCCCGGGAGAGCTACCTCAACGGGCTCGTGGTGCGTGCCCCCGCCGAGTGGAGCGCCAGCGACCCGTACGGCACGTTCACCCTCCGCGACCCCGCCGCGGACGGCGTGGAATGGTCCTACGAGTTCACCGCCCCCGACGAGGCGGAAGCCAGCAGCGCCGAGGACCGCGACACGGCAGACGACGAAGACGACGCAGCAGAGCAGGCCGCCCACCTGGGAGTCCCGGTCGGGGCGCGCGACGAAGTCGTGCTGCTCGACGACGGCGCGGGCCTGCTCCAAGCCCGCGACCTGACTGACAAAGGGGCGCTGTTGTGGAGCGTCTCCGGTGACACGGTCGCTGCCGACGACGGCCGCACCCTGTCCGCTCCCCGGCCGCGCCTGGTCGGCTTCTACTCGCTGCCGGCCGACGACACGTCGCCCAGCGACGAGGCAGACGACGAAGACACCGACGCCGAGGCGCAGCCGCGCCGCACCGTCCTCGTCCGCTGGAGCAGCCCGGAAGAATCCTCGCTGCTCTCCCTGCACGACCTGCGCGACGGGGAGACCCTGTGGACGCTCACCGAACCCGGCAGCAACACGGTCGGCCGGGCTTTCGCTACCACCCCGGTCACCGGAACCGTGTGGAACGGCACCACCGGGGTCCTGCTCGTGCCGCAGGCCGACGCCACCACGTCGCTCATCGCCGTGGACCTGGTGTCCGGGGAAACCCTCTGGGTGTTCGAGGACGCTGTGGAACGGTCGATCGCCCCGCGCTTCGCCCTGGCCGGATACGTCTACGGGGACACACGCGCCGAAGACGGGGGTACGCAGGTCGTGTTCGACAGCAGGACCAAAGACGTCGTCGCCGACGACCTTTCCGGCTATGTGGAAGCGGTGACCGACGACGGGTACGCCCTCGTCGTCCAGAACCGCCAGCGGTTCGTCTTCGCCCCCGAAACCCCGCCCGGCGGCACCGCCACTCCGTCACTGTCCCCCACAGAGCGTGGCTGAGATGCGCTTTCCCTGAACCCTGGTGCCCGGCGAACCGAACGCCATTCTCTACTATCCGGGGTATGAGCGTGCCGGAGAACACAGCCACGGCGACCGGTGCTCTGCCCTTGGCAGCCGAGTTCCCCTCGGTGACGAAGGAGCAGTGGCGCGAACTGGTCGCGGGAGTGCTGCGGAAGAGCGGGGTCGACGTCGAGTCGGCGCCCGAGACGCCCGAAAGCCTCCTGACCACCACCACTTACGACGGGATCGCCATTCAGCCGCTGTACGACAGCGGCGACGACATCGAATCCGGTTTCCCCGGCCTTGCGCCGTTCATCCGGGGAGCACAGCCACAGGGCGCGGTTGTCGAGGGCTGGGATGTGCGCCAGCGCCACGCTCACCCCGACGCCGCGACCGCACGCAACGAAATCCTCGAAGACCTGCACAACGGCGTCACCTCGATCTGGCTGGGCGTGGGCGCCGCCGGAGTGCCCGTCGACCGGATCGACGAGGCGCTCGCCGACGTCCACTTGGACCTGGCCCCGGTCGTCTTGGACGCCGGAGCCGACTACGAGGCTGCCGCGGCCGCCCTGCTCGCCGCCTACGCCGACCGGAACCTGCCGGACAGCGTGGTCTCCGGCAACCTGGGCATCGACCCGCTGGGAGTCGCTGCCCGCACTGGGGAGCGGGCCGACCTGGCCGCGGCCGCGCGTTTCGCTGCCCCGCTCGCCGCCACCCGGCCCCAGTTGCGTCTCGTTGTCGCCGACGGCACCCCCGTGCACGAGGCCGGCGGCTCCGAAGCGCAGGAACTGGGTGCGGCGATCGCCGCTGGCGTGGCCTACCTGCGTGCGCTCACCGACGCCGGGCTGGACCTGGCGGACGCGGCTTCCCGGATCGAATTCCGGTTTGCGGCCAGCGCCGACCAGTTCCTCACCATCGCCAAGCTGCGTGCTGCGCGCGCCATGTGGCACCGGGTCACCGAAGTGTGCGGGCTCACTGAACCGCACCGCGGCATGCGCCAGCACGTCGTCACCTCCGCGGCAATGATGACCCGCCGCGACCCGTACGTGAACATGCTGCGCACCACGCTGGCGTGCTTCGCGGCGGGAGTCGGCGGCGCGGACGCGGTCACGGTCCGCCCGTTCGACCACGCCCTGGGGCTGCCTGATGCACTCGCCCGGCGGATCGCTCGCAACACCCACTCGCTGCTGCTGGAAGAGTCCCACATCGCCCGGGTCATCGACCCGGCGGGCGGCTCCTACTACGTGGAACGCCTCACCGCCGACCTGTACCAGCGCGGCTGGTCGTTCTTCCAAGAGCTGGAAGCCGCCGGCGGCATCGTGGACGCGCTCGCGTCCGGGCTCGTAGCTGACCGGGTGAACGCGGTGTGGGAGGAGCGCCGCGTCAACCTGGCCCACCGCCGCGACCCGCTGACCGGGGTGAGCGAGTTCCCCAACCTTGACGAACCAGTGCTGGAGCGGGCTCCCGCGCCTGTGGTGCCCGTGGCGGACGCACCCAACGTGCTGCGCCCGCGACGCTACGCCGCCGGTTTCGAGGAGCTGCGCGACCGGTCGGATGCGACACTGGCCGCCACCGGTCAACGGCCCCGGATCTTCCTGGCCACGCTGGGCCCGGTCGCCGTGCACACGGCCCGGGCTACTTTCGCCGCCAACCTGTTCCAGGCGGGCGGGATCGAACCGGTCAGCGGCGGCGGCGCCGGGCCCGAGGAGGCCGCGGCCGCGTTCCGGGAAAGCGGGGCGCGTGTCGCCTGCGTGTGTTCCAGTGACCGGGTCTATGCCGAACAGGCCGCGGCCACGGTTGCCGCGCTGCGTGAAGCAGGCGCGGAACGGGTACTGCTGGCCGGGCGTCCCTCTGAGGACTTCTCCGCTGCCGGGGTCGACGACTTCGTGTTCACCGGCTGCGACGCACTGACCCTGCTCACCGACCTCACCGACTTCCTTGGAGCAGCCCGATGAGCGCGAACATCCCGAACTTTGCGGAGATCGCTGCGGGCACCCCCGCGGCGGCCTCCAGTCCGGAACAGGCCGAGCGGTGGCGTCAGGCGCTCGTGGAAGCCACCGGGAAGAACCCGGACGCACTGGTGTGGGAGACCCCTGAAGGGATCAGCGTCAAACCGCTGTACACCCAGGCTGACCGGGAAGGCTTGGACTTCCTCCGCACCTATCCAGGGTTGGCGCCGTTCCTGCGCGGCCCCTACCCGACCATGTACACCACGCAGCCGTGGACGATCCGGCAGTACGCGGGCTTCTCCACGGCGGAGGAGTCCAACGCGTTCTACCGCCGCAACCTGGCGGCCGGCCAGAAAGGGCTGTCGGTCGCGTTCGACCTGGCCACCCACCGCGGCTACGACTCCGACCACCCGCGGGTGGCGGGCGACGTGGGCATGGCCGGGGTGGCGATCGACTCCATCTACGACATGCGGCAGCTCTTCGACGGCATCCCGCTGGACCGCATGAGCGTGTCCATGACCATGAACGGCGCAGTGCTCCCCGTGATGGCCCTCTACATCGTGGCCGCGGAGGAGCAGGGGGTGGCGCCCGAACAGTTGGCGGGGACCATCCAGAACGACATCCTCAAAGAGTTCATGGTCCGCAACACCTACATCTACCCTCCGCAGCCGTCGATGCGGATCATCTCCGACATCTTCGCCTACACCTCCAAGCGGATGCCGCGGTTCAACTCCATTTCGATCTCTGGCTACCACATGCAGGAGGCCGGGGCTACCGCGGACCTCGAGCTGGCGTACACGCTGGCGGACGGGATCGAATACATCCGCGCCGGGCTCAACGCCGGGCTGGAGGTGGACGCTTTCGCGCCCCGCCTGTCGTTCTTCTGGGCGATCGGCATGAACTTCTTCATGGAGGTCGCCAAACTGCGTGCCGCGCGGCTGCTCTGGGCGAAGCTGGTCAAACAGTTCTCGCCGAAGAACCCCAAGTCGCTGAGCCTGCGCACCCACTCGCAGACCTCCGGCTGGTCGCTGACCGCCCAGGACGTGTTCAACAACGTGGTGCGCACCTGCGTGGAGGCGATGGCCGCCACCCAGGGCCACACCCAGTCCCTGCACACCAATGCGCTGGACGAAGCCCTGGCACTGCCCACCGACTTCTCCGCGCGGATCGCCCGCAACACCCAACTGGTGCTGCAGCAGGAGTCCGGCACCACCCGGGTGATCGACCCGTGGGGCGGCAGCGCGTTCGTGGAGCGGCTCACCTTCGAACTCGCGGCCCGCGCCTGGGGACACATCCAAGAGATCGAAGAAGCCGGGGGCATGGCGAAAGCCATCGACGCGGGCATCCCCAAGATGCGGATTGAAGAAGCCGCGGCCCGCACCCAAGCGCGGATCGACTCCGGACTGCAGCCGGTCATCGGGGTCAACAAGTACCGGCCGGAGACCATGGACGAAATCGAGGTCCTCAAGGTCGACAACAGCCGGGTGCGCGCCGAGCAGATCGAGAAGCTGCGGCGGCTCCGCGAGGAGCGCGACGAGGACGCGGTGCAGGAGGCGCTGCGGCGGCTCACCGCAGCGGCGGCCGCCGAGTCGAACGGTGCGACACTGGAGAACAATCTGCTCGCCCACGCGGTGGATGCGGCCCGGGCTATGGCCACGGTCGGGGAGATCTCCGAAGCGATCGAGAAAGTGTACGGACGGCACTCCGGGCAGATCCGCACCATCCAGGGCGTGTACCGGGAAGAGGCGCACAACGCGGAGGCGGCACGACAAGCCATGGACGAGGTTGCCGCGAAGGTCGCGGAGTTCGAAGAAGCAGAGGGACGCCGGCCGCGGATCCTCGTCGCCAAGATGGGCCAGGACGGCCACGACCGCGGGCAGAAGGTGATCGCCACCGCTTTCGCAGACCTCGGTTTCGACGTGGACGTGGGCCCGCTGTTCCAGACGCCCGCTGAGGTCGCCGCGCAGGCGGTCGAAGCCGACGTGCACATCGTCGGTGTGTCGTCGCTGGCCGCGGGGCACCTCACGCTGGTGCCTGCGCTCCGCGACGAACTCGCCGCCCTGGGGCGCTCCGACATCATGATCGTGGTCGGCGGGGTGATTCCGCCGTCCGACTTCGACGCCCTGTACGAGGCGGGTGCCGCGGCGATCTTCCCGCCGGGCACGGTGATCGCCGAGGCTGCGCTAGGGCTCCTCGACCAGCTTCGGGAGCGGCTGGGACACTGAGTGGTCCCACCCAGGCGCGGGGATCCCGGACTGCCGGGGTCCCCGCGTGTTCCATCTGTCCCGGACGCACTCGCTGACCTGCAGACGATCGAGGAGCTATGAGCAGAACGATTGACATCGACGCCTACGCCGAGGGTGTGCTCGCCGGCCACCGGCCCACCTTGGCGCGGGCGATCACCCTGGTGGAGTCGCGCCGCACCGACCACGCGAAACTGGCCCAGCAGTTGCTGGTCCGGCTGCTGCCGCACAGCGGGAACGCGCACCGGGTGGGCATCACCGGGGTGCCCGGGGTGGGCAAGTCCACGTTCATCGACGCGCTGGGCAGCATGCTGACCGGGCGGGGGCACAAGGTGGCCGTGCTCGCCGTGGACCCCTCCTCGGTCCGCACCGGCGGCAGCATCCTGGGCGACAAGACGCGGATGACGCGCCTGGCCACGGACCCGAACGCGTTCGTGCGTCCCTCCCCCTCGGCGGGGACGTTGGGCGGAGTGGCCCGTGCGACCCGGGAGACGATGATCCTCATGGAAGCCGCCGGATTCGACGTGGTGCTGGTGGAGACGGTGGGTGTCGGCCAGTCCGAGGTCACCGTGGCCGAGATGGTGGACTGCTTCCTGTTCCTCACCTTGGCGCGCACCGGCGACCAGCTCCAAGGCATCAAGAAGGGTGTTCTGGAGCTGGTGGACGTGGTCGCGGTCAACAAGGCCGACGGTCCGCACGTGCAGGAGGCCCGCCGGGCTGCGCGGGAACTGTCGCGGGCACTGCGGCTGCTGCAGCCGCCCTCCCCGTCGTGGACTCCCCCCGTGCTCACTTGCAGCGGGCTGGAAGGGAGCGGCCTGGACGAGGTGTGGGAGCAGGTGCTGGCCCACCGGGCAGCGCTAGAAGAGACCGGGGAGCTGGCTGAGCTGCGCAGCCGGCAGCAGGTGGACTGGATGTGGGCGCAGGTCCGGGACCGGCTGCTGCAGGAGCTGCACACCAATCCTCGGGTGCGGGAGCTGGCCCCGCAGCTGGAGAACGAAGTGCGGGAGGGCACGATCACCGCGACGCTTGCCGCGGACCGAATCTTCGCCGCATTCACCGGAGTATCCCGGGACGAGTGAATCACCACCACCCCCACTTTTCCCAGGGGTCTGGCATTCTCGGGCCGGTTGCTCTCAGTAACGTGAAAATTTCTTGCTCTCAGCCATTCCCGATTGGCGTTTTGGCTAATACCGTGTGTGTCCAAAGCCTTACGAGCGACCAGGGGATCGGGGAGAGGCGCCCCCGCTACTCGGTGCGGGTGGACACCGTGGGGCGGGAGTATCGGCGCGAGTAGGGACCGCGCTGAGGGCAACCGGTCTATGACATGGCCTGAGGTCGCTATGGGGGACCCCTCATGACTTCGTGAGGCTGGGAGGAGTGACAACGTGTACAGGCTTGGGGTGAGCACCCGGGTCGAGAACCGCAGCGTGATCGTGTCAGTGGAGGGCGATCTCGACATTGCTACCGCGGGCGACCTGCGTTCCGCGGTCCAATCCGCGGTCGACGCACACGGGCCGTGGCTGATCCTTGACTTCTCCGCGCTGGACTTCATGGACTCCAGCGGTCTCAACGCCATCATCCACGCCTACCACCTGGTGCGGGAGCGCGGCGGCAGCCTCGCTCTCGCCGCTCCCAACGAGCGGGTGACGAAGGTCATCCGCCTGGTGGGACTGCACCGCCAGCTTCCCGTGCACCGGACGGTGGCGGAGGCTGTGGCCGCCATGCGGGCTCTCGTGGTCAAGCAGGCCGGCTGAGTCTGCGCACGGTTCCGGTACGGCGCCGTGCTTCTGTGGGTCCGGCCGTATTCCGACCGGACCCACTTCTGGTGTGCGGTTCGCGGATGTTTCGTGAAGCAGCGGAAGGGTTTTGTTCCGCGTCCCGCCGGTGTTTTCCCCGCCCTAATATCGTGACTATTAGCTACAGATTCATTACTTTAAGCAACTGCTGTTGGTAACGTTTTTCCCGCCGCACCGCTAGGCGTCCAGCACCGCGGGATCAACCGCGGCGCGGACCGTCTCCCGCGCCTCGCAGGGCCCGGCAGCGTCCATTGCCAGCGCAGCCAGCTTCCGACAGTCCGCCACCGTGTGCCGGGCCAGCGCCCCGCGCACCACTGGCAAAGCCGCGGCAGCCATCGACAGACTCGTCACCCCGAGCCCCACGAAAACCAAAGCGAGCAGTGGATCAGCCGCAGCCTCCCCGCACACTCCCACCGGCCGTCCCGCCTCCCGGCCTGCCGCCCCGACCCGGCCCACCAGGTGCAGTACCGCGGGCTGCCACGGGTCCAGCAAGTCGGACAGCGCGGGACGGGTGCGGTCTGCCGCCAGCGTGTACTGGGCGAGGTCGTTCGTGCCGATCGACACGAAATCCACCTCGCGCACAACCCGGTCGGCCAGCAGCGCGGCCGACGGCACCTCAACCATCACCCCGACCTCGGCGATCCCTGCTTCCCGAGCCAAAGCCACGAAATCCGCGGCTTCCTGCGGGGTGGCGACCAGCGGCGCCATCACCCTGACGCGCGCCCGCGTCTCCTGCGCGGCCCGGGCCACCGCGGCAAGCTGCCGGCGCAGCACCTCAGGGGAGGTGCGCACCATGCGGAACCCGCGCACCCCCAACGCCGGATTGGGCTCGTTCTCCTGCGCCAAGAACGCCAGCGGCTTGTCCGCCCCCACATCCAGCGTGCGGACCGTCACCACACGGCCGCCGAACGCGCGGAACACCCGCGCATAGGCGGCGCTCTGCTCCGCACCCGTCGGCTCGGCCACCCGGTCCATGAACAGGAACTCGGTGCGCAGCAGCCCCACGCCCTCGCAGTCGTGCCGGGCCGCGCGTTCCGGATCCTCCCCGCCCAGGTTGAGGAGGAGCTCCACCCGCTGTCCGTCCTTGGTGCGGCCCGGCCCCGTAGCGAGCCCTCTGGCAGCCTGGGGGCGGGAATGCCGCTGGGTCGTGCACTGCTGCGCGGAGGAATGCACCACGACCGTGCCCTGGTCTCCGTCCACCGTGACCGGGGTCCCCTCGCACAACTGGTGCGCCTCAGCACAACCCACCACCGCGGGAATGCCGAGCGAACGGGCCAGGATCGCGGTGTGGTCCGTGGCCCCGCCCACCCGGGTGACGATCGCCAGCACCGTGTCCGCGTCCAACCTGGCCACATCCGCGGGGGCAAGATCGTCAGCGACCAGGACGAACGGGTGCCCCGGGACGGGCGGCCGCGGCATGGGGACATCCAACAGCACCGCTAACGCCCGATTCCGGATGTCACCGAGGTCCGCGGCGCGTCCCGCCACGTACTCCCCTGCACCGCGGAGCAGCTCCTGATAGGAGGCGACCGCCTCGTCGAGCGCCCACTCCGCGGCAAGCCCGTTGCGCACCCGCTCAGCGATCCCCGCAGCGAGTTGCGGGTCGCTGGCCATGAGCGCTTGGGCTTCGAGAATCTCCCGCGCCTCGCCGTCCACCGTGGCGGCTTGGCGGCGGAACTGGTCGGCGACCTGGTGGAGCGCGGCCGTAGCCCGGGCGATCTCCGCGTCAGGATCGGTGACCGCCGGGCGCCGTGGGGGAAGCGTCGGCGGCGCGGCCAGGACCGCAACCGGTCCCGTGGCTTTGCCCGGGCTGGCCGCGACCCCGGTCAGGGTCTGTTCTCCAGCAGCGGGGGAGCACCCCCGGTCCGGTTCCATCCGATCCTCCGTCATCCGTTGCGCACCGCCGTGCGCGCCCCGCAGCCCGCGCGGGCCGCGGCAGCGCAAACCGCCTCCATGGCGGGGCACCTGCCGCTGTTCCGCCAACGGCCCACCATTCCGACAACGGCAGACAACCCTCCACCACCCTGCCTGAAGGGGACCGACGAAACCACATTGTTCGCTTTCGGAAATCTCGGCATAGTGCGTTCACTCAGGCACATTGAGTAATGTATGCGCCCGAAAGCCGTGAATTACATCACTCCCGGAGAGGAACGGCCATGCGCATCCCGTCGACCGCCATCGGTGTGGCCCTGTCCCTGCTTCTGTTGGCGGGCTGCGGCTCCTCCGAAGAACCCAGACCAGAACCCTCCCACCAAGTCCAGGCGACCTTCGAACCCTGGCGGGAAGGGGCGACCGCCATCACCTACGACGAGGAGAACGTTCCTATCGGAGCCACCGTCGAAGTCACCATCACCCCGATCGACTCCGGCTCCGAGATCATGCTCAGCGTCACCGGACTGGTCGGCGACCGCGACTACGGCGCCCACCTGCACACCAACCCGTGCGGCGAAAACCCGGAAGACGCGGGCCCCCACTACCAGAACGAGCCTGCCCCCGACCCCTCCACGCCCGACCCCGACTACGCCAACCCGGAGAACGAGGCGTGGCTGGACTTCCACACCGACGAGGAAGGCCGCGGCCACTCGCAGACATCAGTGTCGTGGCAGCCCCGCGACGGCGAAGCCAACTCGGTGGTGATCCACGCGGAACGCACCCAGACCGTTCCCGTGCTTGCGGGCACCGCGGGAGAAACCCTCGCCTGCGTCACTATCCCCCAGTGACAGCCGACAGCCGCCAGGCTGCCCCACCGGTCACGGGCGAAGCCCGATCGTGGCGCTAGCCCGGCGCTGCGCGGTGGGCAGCCACGGCAACGGGACAAGATCCCCGAGAAAGCCATATTCGCGGGCAAGGCGCTCCCAGCTCTCGTCACGGCGGGACGCGCACACCTGCCCCCACCACGCGGCAATATCCGCCCACCCCGGAGCCGACAGCGACCCCCCGGTGTGCTGCACGGACAGCGCCGCGCACAAGTTAGCGAACCGCAGGCGCTGCTCCAAAGGCCACCCGGCCAGCGTGCCCATGATGAACCCGGCCCCGAACACGTCGCCCGCACCGGTGGTGTCCACGGCATCAATCACGATGCCTTCCACCTCGGCTTCCTCACCCGTGGTCTGGTCAATCGCGATCGCCCCGCGCGGCCCGTCCGTGACCACCGCGACCGGCACGTGCTCGGCGAGCGCCGCCACAGCCAGCGCCGGGCTGCCCGTCCGCGTGTACGCCATCGCCTCGATCGCGTTCGGCATGAACGCGTGACAGTGCCGCAGCTGCTCCAACACGGACGGAGACCAGCGCTGACTATCGTCCCATCCCACATCGGCGAAGATGAGCGTGCCGTTCTTCGCCTGCTCCTGCGCCCACTCCGGTACCCCGTCCTCATTGCTCAAACTGACGAACGCAGCCCGCGCCTGCGGCAAATCGCGCGCCATGTCCTGCAACGGGATCGGTGACGGATGCTCGTGGGTGACCATGCTGCGGTCACCCCGGTAGGCCAGCGACACCGTGAACGGGGAATGCCAGTTGGGAATCCGCCGAGACGCAGACAGATCCACCATCTCCTGGTTCGCCAGCGTCTCCCAGCAGAAGTCGCCGTACACGTCCTCCCCGAACGCTGCCGCCACTGCGGTGCGCAGCCCTAGCCGGGATGCGGCCACCGCCATGTTCGCCACCCCGCCGGGGCAGGACCCCATCCCCTGGGCGCTGACCTCGGTGCCGCTCGCCGGCGGCGAACTCAACCCGGTCAGCACAATGTCGAAGAAGACCGTCCCGCTCAACGCCAAGTCGATGGCGGGTCCGCCGCTCTCCCGGGTCTCCTTCAATACGTCCTTCGGCTCCCCCACCAGAGGAGTGGACTCGAGTTTTCCGTACTGGGATGTCAGCCCTTGGGGGTCCCCTGCTCCGTCCGAGGCCATCGGCGCTCCCTGCGTATCTGGTGCTCAAACCGTAGGTTAACCCTTTTCCCACCCGTATCGACGCTACGACGGCTCCGCTCCGGCCGAAGCCCACTACCGTGAAGCGCAGCCGCACCCGACAGGGAGGGGAAAAGACGTGCGACTGACCATCCTCGGCGGCGGTGGTTTCCGCGTCCCGCTCATCCACCGCGCCCTGCTCGCCGACGCACGGCACCCGGATCCGCCCATCACCGAGCTCGTGCTGTTCGACACCGCACCGGAGCGGGTGGCGGTGATCCGCACCATCCTGGAACAGCAGCGTGAAGCCCACCGGGCCGTCTACGGCGAACCCCCGCTCACCGTCCGCGTCGCAGACACCCTGGACGAGGCGTTGCGGGGAAGCGCCATCGTCTTCTCCGCGGTCCGTGTCGGCGGCGCCGAAGGCCGGGTCCGCGACGAGCGGGTGGCGCTCGCCGCTGGAGTACTCGGCCAAGAAACCGTGGGCGCGGGCGGGATCAGCTACGGGCTGCGCACCGTGCCGGTGGCCGTGGCCATCGCCCAGCATGTGGCCCGCCTCGCCCCCCAAGCATGGGTGATCAACTTCACCAACCCGGCCGGGCTGATCACCGAGGCGATGACCCAGATCCTCGGCGACCGGATCATCGGTATCTGCGACTCCCCGGTCGGGCTCGGCCGCCGCGCCGCCCGGGCACTGGGCTTGGACCCGGCGCGCGTCCACTTCGACTACGCGGGCCTCAACCACCTCGGATGGCTGCGCGGCCTGCACGCCGACGGCCGCAACCGGCTCCCCGACCTGCTCGCCGACGAGGCCGCGCTGACCTCGTTCGAAGAAGGCCGACTGTTCGGCGCGGCGTGGCTGCGCGCCCTGGGCGCCCTCCCCAACGAGTACCTGCACTACTACTATCTGGCCCGCGAAACCCGCGAAGAGATCGCCCGCACTCTTGCGGCCGGCGGCCACACCCGCGGGGAGCAGCTCGTCGTCCAGCAGAAAGAGTTCTACCGGCTGGCTGCGGCCCGCCCTCGCGACGCCTACGACCTGTGGGAGCAGACCCGTCGGGAGCGGGAAGAGACCTACATGGCCGACAACCGGCGCGCCGCCGGAGGAGTGGAACGCGACGAAGCCGACTTGGACGGCGGCGGCTACGAGCAGGTGGCGCTAGCGGTCATGCGCGCGATCCTCCGCGACGAGCCCGCCCGGCTGATCGTCAACGTCCGCAACCGGGGCGCCCTGCCCGGCGTGGACGCTGACGCAGTCGTGGAAGTGCCCTGCCTGGTCGACGCTTCCGGGGCCCGCCCACTCGCCGTGGACCCGCTCGCCCCGCACCAACTCGCTTTGGTGCACGCGGTCAAAGCCGTGGAACGGGAAGTCCTGCACGCGGTCCGCACCGGTTCACGGACTGCGGCGCTGCGGGCTTTCGCCACCCACCCGCTCGTGGACTCGGTGGCTGTCGCCCAACGCCTCCTCGACGGCTACCTGCAGGCTTTCCCCGAACTGGCCCGCATCCTGCCCGGAGACTAGAAAGTCCTGCCCCGATGCCGTCCCCATCGGGGCAGGACTGTTCCGCAGCCGTGCAGGAGGACGGCCACGGAACAGCGCAAGGGATGACAGAGCACCGGCTGGAGCCCGCGGCTGCTTCAGGGATGTGACACTGCTCGGTTGCAGTCGGGCAAACCCCTGGCCTCCCCGCTTCAGCCCCGGTCACCCTTCCGTGTTGCGCCGGACGAGAGCGACCGCTTCCCGAGCCCGGTACACGTCCATGCCGGTCGCCTCCCGGACCATCTCCACCGCTTCCGCTTCCCGACCTTCCCGTACCAGGTCACGCACTCGGGACAGAATGTGCGGGGCGAGGACGGGTTCGTGACCGGTGCTGTCCTCAACAAGCGGCCAATACCCCCCGATGCCGTTGCCTTCCGGCAGAGGCTCTATGCCGTCCGCGTCGAATGCCCGGCCTCCCCGGTACTCGGCCCCCCAGCGCACGAGCGCTATCCCCACCGCCATCACCAGGACAGCTCCGAGCAGTGAGACCAGCATCAGCAGCATGCTCATACTTCGACACTAAACGTCACCATCCCCACCGTGAGGGATTGGTCGCGGGGCGTCGGAACAAAACAGGACACGTACCGGTTACCCTAATACCCCTAGGGGTATTCAAGGGAAAGGACGGTGTCAGCCATGGCGACGATCGAACTCACCAAGGAGAACTTCAACGAAACCGTGACCGGCTCGGACATGGTGCTCGTCGACTTCTGGGCGAGCTGGTGCGGTCCGTGCCGCATGTTCGCCCCCGTCTACGAACGGGTCGCTGCCCGCCACGACGACATCGTCTTCGGCAAGGTCAACACCGAAACCGAACAGGAGCTCGCCGCAGCGTTCCGCATCTCCTCCATCCCCACCCTCATGGTGATCCGCGAAGGCGTCGTCGTGTTCTCCCAGGCAGGGGCCATTCCCGAGCAGGCCCTGGAAGCCCTGATCGCGGACGCCCGCAAACTGGACATGGACGAGGTGCGGCGCAAGATCGCAGAACAGTCCGCAAAGGCGTGACACGGCCCCACAGCAGAGGCATGCAAGGCCCACCGGTTCCGGTGGGCCTTACGCCTGCACCGGGCAGGCTGAGCGTCTCGAAGACCGCCGCCTTCCTCCCACCTTCCCGCTGACTTTCCGCCCGTTCCTTCCCCCCACCTGCGGGTAGTCGCCCCAATGGGATTGCAATCCCAAGGCGGACCGCTCGCAGAGGAGGAACACCATGCATGCCGTCCAATACCGTGAGGTCGGCCAGCCGCCCCGCGTCGTCGACGTTGACGTGCCCACTCCCGGCCCCGGCCAGATCCTGCTGCGCGTCACCGCCGCGGGAATCTGCCACTCCGACCTCACAGTCATGCACTGGGACGCCAAAACCCTCCCCTACCAGTTGCCGCTCACCCTGGGCCACGAGGGCGCTGGCGTCGTCGAAGCCGTGGGGGAGAACGTGAACGCCGTCTCCGTCGGCGACTCGGTTGTCGTCTACGGACCGTGGGGGTGCGGCACCTGCCACGCCTGCTCGCAAGGCCGGGAGAACTACTGTCCGCGCGCCGCGCGCCTCGGCATCATGCCCCCGGGACTGGGCCGTCCCGGAGCACTAGCGGAATACCTGCTCGTCGACTCGGAGCGGCACGTGGTGCCGATCGGGGACCTCGACCCGGTGAAAACCGTCCCGCTCACGGACGCTGGACTCACCCCGTACCACGCGATCAAACGCTCCATGTCCAAGCTGGAACCGGGCAGTGTCGCGGTGGTCATCGGCGCAGGCGGGCTGGGGCACGTCGGCATCCAGCTGCTGCGCCTCATGTCCGCAGCCACCGTGGTGGCCTTGGACATCCGCGAGGAGAGCCGGGAACTGGCGTTGCGCAGCGGAGCGCACCACGCGCTGCCGTCCGACTCCAAAGCCGTGGGCCTGGTGCGGGAGCTGACCGACGGCGCAGGCGCCGACGTGGTGTTCGACTTCGTGGGGGCACAGGTCACCCTCGACCTTGCCGCGCAGATGGCAGGCTTGGACTCCCACATCAACATCATCGGTATCGGCGGTGGGTCGCTGCCGGTGTCGTTCGACTCGCTCCCCTACGGCACCAGGGTGAGCACCAGCTACTGGGGCACCCGCTCCGAGCTGATCGAACTCGTCGAACTCGCCAAACAGGGCGCGATCGACGTGCACGTGGAACGCTACGAGCTTGAGGAAGGCCCCGAGGTGTACAAGCGGATGGAGGCCGGGAAGATCCAGGGTCGCGCGGTGTTGGTGCCCGCCCAGAGGTCGTGACAATCGTTTTGGGGTGGATACCCTCCTGGAAAAGTATCCACCCCAAGGATCTTTTATTACGCAAAACATCCAACGCAGAGCTGATTGACCAGCAATAGCTCAGGAAGTCTCTCTACCGTTCGACATAGTTCCCCGTTGAACGGGGACCACCATCTACCAGGTCGGGATCTTCTTCATATTTTCCACTGCTGCCCAATTCACTCCGCACCTGACGCCAAGCACGAATGATTGGCGGTATTCGTGCCAGGACCTCATTGATCTGCGAGAGTGTCAGAGTGACACAGCCGGAGAAGGCAAGGATAGCGAGAGTCAAGCTGTCCCACTTCACGGCGCTTCCCCGTCCTCAACTGGATGAGAAAGAGTGCGGTATTCACCTTCTTCTACATCGATTCCAAACTCTACCAAAGACTCTAATATGGCATCGGGTCCACAATCGATGTCTGAGAAGTCATGCTTACCGTCGCAACCTTCGGGACATTCCATTTCCTCACAAAGCTCCGGATCAGGAGGCATGGCGTCGTTGATGATCCGATAAGCGAGAGAATTCGCCACAGCGAACCTCGTTGAGATCATTTCCAACGCGAGTTGGAACTTTTTTTCTTTGCATAATCTCGTCCTCGTCCTCAACGGAGGCCGGTTGTTCGGGAGCACCGTCCTCAACCCAGGCATAAGCCGACTCCAATTCCATGAACAACCAGGCGGTCTGCGAAGCTCTGAGATCCTTCTCCGTAACGAGGTAGGCTACGGCCTCCGCTGCCCGACGCACCCGCTCAAGCTCAGCGAGATATCGTCCACGCTCTGCAGCCCACGCAGTTGCTTCCTTCCGAGCCTGCTCAGCTTTTCGGACAAGTGCGCTATCACGCAGTTGACGTGCCCGGGCGACCAGATGGGTTAGACAAGGGCGGCATGCAAACAACCCGAATCCTTCAGTCCCCCCGAGCGAGACTGGTGCGCGTCTCCCAAAAGGCTCGTTGCAGAAACAACAGTCCAGGCCAGCCACTTGTCCTGGGGTCGGGACTAGTGGTAACTCCGCACGGATCGTGGCACGGGCATAAGCAGGAATGTGCATACGCGAGCAACCCCTTGAAGCAACAAAGCTAGACGTCACCTTCCATGCTTCGGACATCTCTGGCTGCATGTCGTCATCTGACAGGAAAAGCCAGGAAGTTGACTAAAATTGACGCAATCAGACTGCTTTGTTGGCAAAACAGACTGCTTTGTTGGCAAAAGTTGACATTTCCTGCTGCTGGAAGGAGCCCATATGCCGGCAGACGCTACTTCATTCCCTGCTTCCTTGGCACACGAAGAGCTGGTTGAGGCTCTCCAGGAACTGCATAGAGCTACTGGATTGCTGAGCTATCGGAAGATCAGTTCGCTCATCAAGGACCGAGACGATCTCCCAGACAGTGTCAGTCATGAAGGCGTCCGGACTGCTCTCAAAGGAGAACGGAAGCCGCGCTGGGAGACTGTTCGCTCAATCGTTGTCGTGACGGCCGAGCAGTGCACTCCGCCTCGAGACCCCCAGTCCGAGGTGGCACGGTTCCTTCCGCTATGGCGTGCAACACGTCAGGGCGAGGCAGGAGCTTGGAAGTCTGCTCGAGAATTCGATCTCAGCGGCTGGGGCGGCGAGGACGGAAAGTGGACCCCTGAACTAGTTGCTGGACTCATCATCAATCCCTTCAACGCTATTGAAATCCACCCTTCATTGACACTCCCACATGAGCCAATAATTTCTGAAGATGAATGGATTTATTCCGTCAAAAGAATAATTGAAGAAAATGGAGTAGAGTTCGCTCTTCGCGCACTTTCGCGCATACTTAAAGGCGACTATCCAGGAGCAGAGGAAGGAGTACCTTATGGTTACAAGAGCCCCGAGGTTGAGGAAGTATCAGCCATCCAGGCTTTCCGTTACGGATGCTCAGAAATTTTGCGGCGCCTGCGCTCTGAGCCCAACCTTCTCCAAAAATCTGTACATGCCATCAGAACTGATGAGACGATAAGCCAAGAGGAGCGAGCGGAAATACTCCAGGAAGAGTCAGATGTCACTTTGTTGCGAGAGGTGATGACTGTAACTCCCGAAACTTGGCATGAAGTCTCAGAAGAAGCACATCACCTAGTATTCAACTATCTTATTAAAAGAATTGAAACTATCGGCCCCATCAATCTACCCCCAGAGAGTCGCTTTCGAATTATTTGGCGCATCCCTGAAGAGCCCCAGACACCTTAAAATCCAAAAACATTCAGAAAATTGGGAATTAGTAGATCATGGAGCGAAGATTTTTTAATTCCCTGTTTCAAACTTTTCTTTGGGATCGCTGGCGTTGGAGTGCCGCCCCGATCAAGCACCGGGAACGAAGAACTGCGGCTTAGCATCTCGACCACTGGCTTAGCGTGTGGCCATGAGGCTTCCTCACGGAGAGGTACTACTCTCCTCAGTCGTCCAGATAAGACGCAACAACTTTCCAACAGATAGACGACATAAATCCTCATAATAGAAATAATAAAAATTACAAAAAAAGAGGCTTGTTTTTCATATCTGTTTCCCACCCCCTTACCATGGGTAAAGTTTCTACATCGTGGAGAAATGGTCTTCTCGTCCTCTGCCAAAGGAGTCCTATGCCTCGAGAAGAACAACTGTCCCTTTTCAGCCCCGATCTCGAATCGCCTCCGTTAAAGCCTCCAGGGGATCAACTGGAGCGGATGCGGGTCCTCATTACAGTCAAAGCCGCTCCCACACCGTCAGAAACCTATGGCGAGACAGTCTGCGTCGCGGGTTTGCGCCTCGACCCTGACTGTCAAGGTTGGGTCCGGTTATATCCGATCAACTTTCGGGCACTCGAATCCGAGGACCAGTTTAACAAGTACGATGTGGTGTCTCTGTTCGCGAAACCATCGAGACTCCACGACCAGCGTCCGGAAAGCTGGCGTCCTCGCTTAGATTCCCTAAAAATCGAAAAAAAGCTGAAGGGATGGAAGAAAAGAATCCCCTATATCTCCGGCTTCATCGAGGAGTCCATGTGCCGGATCTACTGGCGGTGTAAAGAGGATCCCCAGGCACGTTCCTTGGCTGCTATCCGCCCGAAACGTATCTACGGTATCGAGGTTGCCCCGCATCCTCCGTGGACCCCTGAGGAGCAGCGGAAAATTGACAAGTATGTCAACCAGCTTGCCCTCGACTCCTCTGCGCCACGAACCGCTCTCGAGGCACCACGGTTCGCAGCGTGGTACCGCTACACCTGCTGGCAGCCAGAGTGTCGAGGCCATCGTCAAAGAATCCTCGACTGGGAACTTGTCGCTTTGCAGCGCCGCTTCCGACCGGCCTCCGACCAAGAACTCACATCGATTATCAAGGAGAAGTTTTTCGAAGAGATGTGTGCACCTACCAAGGACACCGTCTTCTTCGTCGGAAACCAAGCGAAGCGACGACACACTTTTTCTGTTCTCGGCATTTACTACCCCGATCGTTAAAATAGATTCTTATTTGCCGATTACTATCACTTCATCAGGCAGTAGCGAGCTTTCCGATACGATCACGGACTTCCCGGATCGTTACATAGCGGTGGCAGCGCTCTTCACAGGCCTCGAAGCACATCAGAGCAACTGTTCTTGTCATGGCCTGCTCTGCAATCCACTCGATCCACTGCTTTGCTTCATTGTTTTGCATAAGCTTTGAATATGTGGATCG
The DNA here is from genome assembly GCF_017577275.1 of Thermobifida sp. Taxonomy (NCBI): domain Bacteria; kingdom Bacillati; phylum Actinomycetota; class Actinomycetes; order Streptosporangiales; family Nocardiopsidaceae; genus Thermobifida; species Thermobifida sp. Next base: position 17,682 of record NZ_PITY01000017.1, on the reverse strand, counting down.
TGCTTCCTCTAGCTCGCGCGGATCTCCAGAGAATCCTGGTCGATTCCACTTCGGATTCCCGAGACAGGAAGCGTGCTTGTACTCGATTCCGACAGCCTTGAGATTCTCACTTAACCTCGTTTTGCTAAGTCCAGGCTTTCGTGATATCGGAGTCTTTCTAATATCAACAAGAAGAGACACTTGGTCTTTTTTCAGTTTTTCTATAAATTGAAAGACATCGAGCCCTTCATAGCCCACTCCAACAACACCACAAGCATCAAACAGAGGAGTATCCGACATTGCCACCTCTCTTGCCAAGAACTCCTTAACCCAAGGATATCAGCAATCGAACAACAAAGACACAACTATCCTCAAACTATTTAAAACCAAAGAAGAGAAAGTTTTCCACATGATGTGGAAAACTCTAGCAGTCGAACCACAGTCAATTCCCACCCCATCACTCCCTCTAAAACTGTAACGACAAATTTTAAAGCCCCCAACCAAGACTTTCTCAAACACCATTTCCTTCACCGCATAATTCAAGCCTCCAAACCAAACTGTACCCACAAACAGAAACAGTCATATTTCGACAGAAAAATGAGTTAATTTCCACTGTTCATTCGACCGTCAGATCTCGAACCAGGTTTCTTGGCCGTGCCATCCTTTGCGACTTCCCCAGCGGTCGGCGAGAGCGTCAACGATGAAGAGCCCTCGGCCGTGTTTGTCGTCGGTTTCGGGTTTGGTTACGTGAGGGGTTTGTTGGCGGTTTCCGCTGTCGTGGACGGTGATGCGGACTATTTCGGTACAGGTGTGTTCGACGGTGACGAAAAAGCCGTCGCCGTGTTGGCCGGAGCGGGTGTGTTCGATGGCGTTGGTGGCCAGTTCGCTGGTGAGCAGAATTGCGTCGTCTTGGCGGGGGTGGCTGGGGAGTTCCTCGGCGATGAAGCGACGGACTTGGCTGATGGACCCGGGGCGGCCGGGGAACCAGCGGGCGCGGGCCGACTGTGTCGGATGGAGGGGGTGGGCAGCGTGCAGGCTCATCGCGGTGTGACCTCTCGTGAGACAGCCCATAGCCGACATGAACTGCGCGACCAGTATTTAAAGTACGGCTGGAGTACAATAAGTAAATGTTGTTTGGAATGTGTTTGCCACACGATGAGTACGGACAGCGAAACGCATAGAGTCAGCTAAGGGAGTCGCCGTGTTCGGTCTGGTGGTTAAGTTCGTCCTGAAAGACCAAGCCAGCGCGCAGGGGTTTGATGCGCTTGTGGCCGAGACGTTGCCCAAGATCCGCCAGAGCGAGCCGGGGACCCTGGTCTATGCAGTGCACGAGGTGGACGGTGAGCCGTTGCAGCGGGTCTTCTACGAGCTGTACGCTGACCGGACGGCTTTCGAGACCCACGAAGAGCAGCCGCACGTGATGCGCTTTCTTGAAGAACGCGGCCAGTACCTGGAGTCTTTCACCGTGGACTTCCTGAACCTGCAGGATGCCAAAGGTGTGGCACGGTGAGTACGGAGTATCAGAAAGCGCTGGGCCGCAAGATCGCCCAATACCGGCGCAGACGGGGCCTGTCGCAACGGGAGTTCGCTGCTCTCATCAACCGTTCTGAAGCCTGGGTTTCTCAGGTGGAACGCGGGGTGCGCAAGGTCGACCGGATGTCGGTGCTGGCAGCCGTGGCTGAGGTGTTGGACGTACCGGTTGCGGAACTGGCCGCTGAGGCACCTATCGTCGCGGCCACAGCCAAAGAAACCCCAGACAGTACCCGGCTGCGCCTGGTGCTGAGTGCCGCGCACGCCCTGAATGCGCTCCTCGCTCAGAAGCAACCAGCTGATCTTGCAGAGTTGCGGCCTCGTGTAGAGCAGGCGTGGCAGCTCACCCATAAGGGTCACTACCTGGAGTTGACAGACCTGCTGGAATCCTTGGTGCCTCAACTGGAGACAGCGACACGATCCGTCGACGACGAGCAGCGCACCGAATGTTTCCGGTTGCTGGCCTCGGTCTACCAGGCGTGTTCGTCGGCGCTCAGCAAGCTGGGCGACTTTGCGGCGGCCTGGGTTGCTGCTGAGCGGGCAATCGTCGCGGCAGAGCGGGCTGATGATCCGCTGTTGATGGCGGCGGGCGAGTTCCGGTTGTGTGTGACCTTTCAGGGGGCCAAACACTTCCACCAGGTCGACACAGTAGCGCGCACCTCAATAGAGGCGCTGTCCTCTCTGGCTTCCAACGACCGTCCAGAGGTGCTATCACTCATGGGAGCGCTGACTCTGCAACGGGCCATTGCCGCCGCCCGCAGCAACGACGCAACCGCCGCATACACACACCTCATCTCAGCACGATCCCTAGCTCAACAACTCGGCGCAGACCGCAACGACTTCCACACCGAGTTCGGCCCAACCAACGTGAGCCTGCATGAAGTATCGGTCGCAGTGGACCTAGGCGATGCCGGAATAGCGCTGCGAGCAGCAGCAACAGTCGATGCTTCAGACCTATCCGCAGAACGGCGAGGACGGTTCCTCATCGACGTCGCACGCGCCCACCTTCAGCGACGCAACCTCGACAAAGCCATCCATACGCTGCACCAAGCAGAATCAATCACACCCGAACAAGTCCACAGCCATCCCCTAGCCCGTCAAGCAATCGGAGACCTCCTCACCATCCAAGACCCCGCCAGCCCAGCACTCCAAGAACTGGCCCGCAGAGCAGGCATGCTTTAGATACTCACAACTCAAAACACCAGGCAGTCACACAAGCACCGGTCAGGGTGTGGCTACCGCCGCACCCCTCCCGCATGCGCGGGGAGCACCCTATACGGGTTTCGCCCCCGCGCCCCCTGCGTGGTCCATCCCCGCATGCGCGGGGAGCACCGAGCCGAGGCGATGCGTTCTCGCACCGAGCCGGGTCCATCCCCGCATGCGCGGGGAGCACACTTAACGACCTGCGACTTTACCGGCCCAAGGCGCCAGTTTCATTCACTTCTTGGAGAAGTGTAGATCGTTGATGGTGGCACTTCGAGCCGAGCTTCTCTGTTTGGGGATCCCTCCGGGTTCCGGCAGCACCACTACGCCGCTTTGACCTGAGCGTCACCGCCAACCCATGAAGGTTTCCTGTTGTTTTCCGCATCACGCTGGGCCATGGAGGCGCTGAACGGGCGGCGACGGTTGGCGGCTCCGTCATCGTCCTTCAAGCAAGGGCGTTGGATCTTCCGGTCCCGTCAGACCCCGAGGAATGCAGACGAGGCCGGCTTCCGAAGCCTGGCCAGAGACCCCTCCTCAGCACAGAGGACAAGAAAAGGCCCTCCCTGGACCGGGGAGGGCCTTCCGTACTGCGAGCCGCCTGTGGGAATCGAACCCACGACCTACGCATTACGAGTGCGTCGCTCTGGCCGACTGAGCTAAGGCGGCCTTCACAGAGGCTCTGTAAGTCTAGCGCGTTCCTGGGCAGGACCGAAATCGAATCCGGACGGGTCAGCACGCCACCCGTGCGGGCAGGTCGCTGGTGTCGGGGAAGCGGTCCAGGTAGGTGGAGAACGCGAAGTCCAGGAAACGCGCTCCATCATCCAGGGTACTCGCTAGGCCGAAGGAGACGCGGATCGCTCCGGCCGTGGGCATGCCCATGGCAGCGAGCACCTCGTCGACTGTGGCGGGAAACTGCAGTCCGGGCAGTCGCAGGTTTTCCCGGCGGAGCCGGAAAGCCGCCTCCCCTGCCCCGGGGTTGCAGAAGCATCCGGTCCGCAGCGAGATGGTGGCGCGTGCCGCGTCACGGGCCACCACCCGTTCGTCGACGACGCGCCCCGCCGGGTCGAGGAAGTTGAACGCGATCGTGCCGCCGCGCGCGTCCGTGGTGGTGGGCCCGTAGATGCGGACGAGCGGCGTGCCCGTGGCGTGGCGGGCGCGGACCAGCTGGTCGAGCAGCCAGCCGGTGAGGCACTGCACCCGGGTGTGCACGGTGTCGATGCCGATCGCGGACAGCCAGCGCAGTCCCACTTCCACATCCGGAATGGACAGGTAGTTGACGGTGCCGTCTTCGAAGGCTGCGGCGCCGTCCAGCGGGTGGAACCAGTCGCCTTGCACGCTGACCGCTTGGATGGTGCCTCCGGAGAACCACGGCCGCTGCAGTCGGGCAAGGGCTTCACGGCGTGCGATGAGACAGCCCAGGCCGGTCGGATACCCGAAGAGCTTGTACCAGCTCACAGGCATGAAGTCGGGGTGGATTTCTGCGAGGTCGATCCGGTTGGCGGGCGCGTAGGCGGCCGCGTCCAGCAGCACGTCGAAGCCGTAGCGGTGGGCGATGTCGATCCATTCCAGCTGGTGTTGCACGCCGGAGAAGTTGCTCTGCGCCGGGTAGGCGAATAGTCCGGCCCGCCCGCCGTTGTCCTCCCGGTTCCGGAGGGGCGGGGGTGGGGGGCGGTCGAGCGCGGTGTGAATCTCGTGTTCTTCTGCGCGCAGTTCGGGAGGTGTGACGTCGATCGTGTCGATCTGTGCTCCTCTGCGGCGCGCGAATTCGCGGATGCCGTTCACGGAGTTGTGGTTGTCGGCGAGCTGCACGAACCGGGTTCCGGGTTGGAACGGGTACGCCTCGCCGACGAGACGGCAGGCCCCGGTGGCGTTGGGGGTGAAGATGGCCGTGTACTCGTCGGGGGAGGCGTTGAAGAACCGCAGTACCGCGTCACGGGCCTGTTCCACGAGTTCGGTTGAGGCGGCGGAGGTGGGGTTGGCGGAGTGGGGGTTGCCGAAGCAGTTGGCCCGTACCCGGTCAGCATGGGCTTGGATCTGGGTTTCGGCGGGGAGTCCGCCCCCCGTGTAGTCCAGGTAGAGGTGGTTTTTGGCGTCGAGGTACCGGTATTCGGTGGCGCGCAGGTGGTCGAGTATCGCCGTGTCGGCGTACTCGGGGTAGGTGTCGAGGAACGTGCTCTGCTGGGGGATGGGGGACTGCGGGGTCGGATGCGTCCCTGTGGCGTTCGGAGCCGCGCGGTCCTTCGTCCGTTTCATGCTGCCCTCCGCGTCATGCCTGTCCTTGTGAGGGCCATTCCCGCGGTTGCGCCCCGCTTCCCACCATCCTCGCGTATTTTGAGGAGCTTTTACCTGGTTCAGGGTAGTTTGCCGGGTTTATCGGTTTGTCTGGGTTCCCAGGGCGCAGACAGTCCCGTCTTCCGGCACGTCCCCCTCCACCAGGTAGGCGTCGACTTCCGCGTCCACGCACGCGTCGAACCCGTAGGCGGTGTGGCCGTCCCCGTCCCAGGTGAGCAGCACCCCCGACTCCAGAGCCTCAGCCATTTCCTCCGCCCACGCGTACGGGGTCGCGGAGTCCCGGGTGGTGCCGACGACGAGGATGGGCGGCGCGCCATCGCCGTCGATCTCCGGCACCGCGTCCTCCTGGGCTTCTTCCGGCCAGTACGCGCACGTCAACGAGCCCCACACGAGGGACGGCCCGAACAGGGGCGACGTTGTTTTCACGGTGCGCGCAGCCTCCTCGTAGGCGGCGAGGTCCCGCGGTCCGGGCCGGTCCGCGCAGTTCACCGCGATCAGCGCGGCCAGGGAGTTCTCGTACGTGGTGCGGTTGTCCCGGCGGTACAGCATGTCGCCGAGTTCGAGAAGCGTCGTGCCGTCGCCGTCGTTGATCGCTTCAGCGAGCCCGGCGCGGACCCGCGGCCACAGCGACTCGCTGTACAAGGCGGCGAGCACCCCCAGTTCCACGCGGGTCTGGTTGATCTCCCGGTCGTCAATCCGGTTGCGCAACGGCTCGGCTGCGGCCTGCTCCATGAGTGCAGCGATCCGCGCCACCCCTTCTTCCACGGTGGGGTTCTCCCCGTCGGCGAGCGGGCAGTCGGACCAGGTCAGGCAGTCGTCAACGAAAGCGTGCAGGGCCGTGGTGAAGCCTTCCGCTTGTTCGACGCTGAGCTCCAACTGGTCGCCGTGCGGGGCGACCGCGCCATCCAGGACGAGGGCGCGCACCTTGTCGCCGAAGAGTTCGGCGTAGTGGGCGCCGATGAACGTGCCGTAGGACTTGCCGAGGTAGGTGAGCTTGTCGTCGCCGAGCACTTCCCGCAGCACGTCCAGGTCACGGGCCACGTTGGCGGTGCCCACGTGGTGGATGAGCTCCCCGGAACGTTCCAGGCACGCCGCAACGAAGTCGCGGTTCACCTGGGCGAACTCGTCCAGTCGGGTGTCGGCGGGGTCCTCGCTGTCCAGGATGGGCGCGGGGAAGCCGATGAACTCGTCCAGTCCCGCGCTGTCCATGCAGTAGATGGGGGTGCTCTGGCTGACGCCCCGCGGGTCGAAGCCAACGATGTCGAACCGTTCCCGCACCTGCTCGCTGAACAGGGAGGGGGCGGCGCTGACATAGTCGAGTCCGGAGCCGCCCGGCCCACCCGGGTTGACCACCAGGGATCCGATTTTGTCCCCGGAGGCGGGGAGGCGTTTCACCGCGATCGTCACCTGCCGTCCGGACGGGTCGTCGTAGTCCATGGGGACTGTGATCGTGCCGCATTCGAAGCCCCGGCCGCAGTCCTCCCAGGCGATCTCCTGGTCGTAGAAGGCGGCCAGCGGGTCCGCTGTCTCCGACGCGGCAAGGGGGTTGACGTTAGCGCATCCGGTCGCGAGCAGCGCCACCACCAGTGACGCGCCGATCCAGCCCTGTGTTCCCACTCGTTTCTGTTCTCCGTGCCAGGCCCTCGTAGGCGTTGTCGTATGCCTGCCTCGCCGCGCAGACGTCCGCTCGGTCGCACGAGAAGCGCCGCCCCGGGGACTCGTGCTCCTGGTCCGGCTCGTGCTCGTAGCGCAGGCAGCACATCAGCTTGCCGCACGCGCCCGAGATCCGCAGGGGATTAGCGGGCAGGTTGTGTGCTTTGGCCATGCGCATCGTCACCGGTTCGAAGCGGGTGAGGAAGGTGGCGCAGCACAGTTCGCGGCCGCACGGGCCGATACCGCCGTGCCGGCGGGCTTCGTCGCGTGCGGAGAGCCGGATGAACCGCACCCGCGCTTTGAGGGTCTGGGCCAGCTCCCGTTGCAGGGCCCGGTAGTCCACCCGGGTGCGCGACGTGTAGTAGATGGTGACGGCGTCGCTGTCGGCGACGTGGTCGGCGCCGACGACCACCAGGTCCACGCCGCGGGTGCGGGCTAGGCGCCGCGCAGTACGGCGTGCTTCAGCGCGTCGGCGGCGGGCCTGTTCGGCGCGGGCCAGGTCTGCGTCAGTGGCCAGGCCCAGGCAGACGGGGAGGCCGTGGATGTCTTCGTTGACCCACTGCGGTGCCCACACACATTCGGCGACCTCGGGTCCGCCTTCGGCGGGGACGAGCACTTTGTCGCCGACGCGGGGACTGGTCTGCCCCGGGTCGAGGTAGTGGAGCCGTCCGTACCGTTCGAAGGCCACCGCCATGATCATGGGCATGGTGATCAGCCTAAGCGGCGTCCTGCGGCCAGCACCAGTGTCGTGCAGGGCTCAGCCCAGATACAGGGCGGCGGTCATCGCTTCCATGGCGATCTGCGGGTGGACGTTGGCGTTGATGCGGCGGCGGCATTCCATGATCGCGTCGATGCGGCGCAGGGTGGCTTCCGGGGTGCTGGAGCGTGCCACGCGACGCAGGTCGGCGTCGCGGTCCGCGGTGGAGAGTTCCACGGACGCACCGAGTTGGATGGCGAGCACGTCCCGGTAGAAGGCGACCAGGTCCATGAGGAACGTGTCGTAGGCGTCCCGTTTGATGCGGGTAGCGCGGCGTTTCTGCCGTTCCTCGAGTTCTTTGAGGGCTCCGGCTGCGCCGCGCACTGCTTTGGCCACGCCTTTGCCGGTGGCGCCTTCCCCGAAAGCAGCTTTGAGGTCTGCTTTCTCCTGTTCGTCGAGGGCCGCGGTGCTTTCCTTCGCGTCGGCTTCCGCGATCTCGTACAGGCGGGCGGCGGCGTGCACGCACGCGCCGAGGCTGTCGAGCCGGGCGGGGATGGTGAGGACTTCTTCCCGCCGGGCGCGGGCGGTTTCGTCGGTGGCGAGTTGGCGGGCGCGTTCCAAGTGTCCGGCAGCGGCGCGGGCCGCGGCGACTGCGCGGTCCCGGTCGATCCCGTCCCGGGTGACGAGGGCGTCGATGATCGCTTCCGTGCTGGGGGTGCGCAGGTTCACGAGGCGGCAGCGGGAGCGGATCGTGACGAGCAGGTCGTGGGCGGTGGGCGTGCACAGCAGCCACACGGTGCGCGGGGCGGGTTCTTCAATTGCTTTGAGCAGGGCGTTGGAGGCGGCTTCGGTGGCGCGGTCGGCGTCTTCGAACAGCACGACCCGGAAGCGGCCCCCCGTGGGGCTGGAGGCGGCGCGCACCACGAGTTCCCGGGTCTGCTCCACGCCGAAGCTGAGCCCGCTGGGGCGCACGTAGAGGACGTCGGGGTGGGTTCCGGCAAGCACTTGGTGGCAGGAGGCGCATTCGCCGCAGCCGCCGTGGGTGCATTGGAGGGCGGCGGCGAATGCGCGGGCTGCCTGGGCTCGCCCTGCCCCGGGCGGGCCGGTGAACAGCCACGCGTGGGTCATGCCCGTGCCGTCACCGCCGGAGAGCAGGTTGTCGGCTGCGCGCACGGCGGCGCGCAGCCGTTGGACTACCGTGTCCTGGCCCACCAGGGTGTCGAAGACGCTCATCACCGGCCAGCATAGGGGGACCCGACGACAGTCGGGGCGGTCTGGGTGCTTCGGGCGGGTGCCTGAGGCTCGGTCACTCCTTGATGATCGGGATCATGCCGGTGATCTCTTCGGCGTCGTGGGGGACCGGGTCGGGCAGGATGCGCCGCAGGTGCCTACGGATCGCCTTGGTGATTTCTTCCTGCGGTTCCCGGGCGTCGAGCACGAGGTAGCGGTCGGGGGCGCGGTCGGCGAGTTCCAGGAAGCAGCGGCGGACCCGCTCGTGGAATTCGAGGTTTTCTGACTCGAGCCGGTCGGCGGGACGGTCGGCGTGCCGCCGCAGTCCTTCTTCGGCGGGAATGTCGAGCAGGATCGTCAGGTCCGGCACGAGCCGCCCGGTGGCCCAGTTGTTGATTGTGGCGACGTCGTCGGGGTCCAGTTCCCGTCCCGCCCCCTGGTAGGCGAGCGTGGAGTCCACGTAGCGGTCGCTGATGACGATCGCGCCGCGTTCCAGTGCGGGCCGGATCACTTTGTCGACGTGTTCGGCACGGTCGGCCGCGTACAGCAGTGCTTCGGTGCGTGCCGCCATGCCCTCGTTGGCTTTGTCGAGCAGCATGGTGCGCAGCCGCATCCCGAGTTTGGTGGCGCCCGGTTCGCGGGTGGTGAGCACGTCGAAGCCTTCGTCCCGCAGCCACACGGCGATCTCGCGGACTTGGGTGGACTTGCCGGAGCCTTCGCCGCCTTCCAGGACAACGAACAGGCCGCCGGGCTTGTCGGGGGCGCCTTCTTCTTCGGCTGCGCCGCCCAGCAGGGTTTTGAGTTCAGCCCACAGCGTCTTGTCGTGGCCTTCGTTCATCTGCCAGTAGGCCACGAGGGAGACGAGGATGAGGAGGACCGCGGCGATCAGCAGCATGCCGGCGGAGCCGTGGAACTCGTAGCTGAGCTGCCCGGCTTTGAGAGTGGCAGACCCCATGGTGGCGGCGATCAGCGGGGACACCGCGACCGAACCCATGAGTACGACGCGGGCCATGGCGTGCAGGAACGCGAAGGTGCGGCCGCGGATCTCGTCTTCGACTTCTTGTCCGAGCAGGGTCAGGCCGATCACCCAGGCGATGCCCGCGCCCACGCCGACGCCCGTGGTGAGCACTGCAGCCAGGACCATGTCGGGGATCAGGCCGGCCAGCAGCAGCGCAATCCCGGAGCCCAGCAGGGACAGGCCGAACAGTCGGCGGCGGCTGAAGTCGCGGAGCACGCGGGGTCCGGCGAACATACCGAGCGCCATGCCGGTGAAGACCGCGCCGAACAGGACACCGAACCCGGCGTTGCCGGCGCCGAGGTGGGTGACGTAGATGCGGGCGACCCCGATGACTGCGCCGCCTGCGGCGAACGCGCCGAGCATGCCCAAGAGCAGGCCGCGCACCAGGCGGGTGGTTCCCGCATACCGGAGGCCGTCCCAGATGGCGCGGAACATGGAGGTTCGGGTCACCTTGTCCGAACTGTGGGTGGTGGGGATGGGCAGTCGGGCGATGACGACTGCGGCGACGAAGAAGGTGACGCCGTTGATGTAGAGGGCGATGTCGGCTTCGGGGGTTTGCAGGACCGGGAAGAGGCCGCCGAGCACCGTGCTGAGGGAGGCCAGCAGCGCGAACAGTCCGGCAGCGACGGGGGCGGAACCGTAGGTGGTGAGCAGGCTGAGCTGGTTGGCCTGTTCCAAGCGGTGCCGGGGCACCAGGTTGGGCACGGTGGCGTCCTTGGCGGGCGACCAGAACAGGGCCACGCATTCGGCGAGGAAGTTGGCGATGAGCAGCCAGTCCAGGCGGCCCACGATGGGGATCGAAATGTAGAGCAGGCCGCGGATAACGTCGCCCACGACCATGGTGAGGCGGCGGTCGAGCCGGTCGGCGAGGACTCCCGCGATCGGGCTGAGCACCACCGAGGGGAGCACTTTGAGGACGACGACTCCGCTCACCGCGAAGTATTGGATGACTGCTTCCTCGCCCTCGGTGAGGATCGCGGCCAAAGACATGAGTGCCAGGAGGCTCAGCCAGTCACCGAGGCTGGACAGGGATAGCGCAATCCACAGCCGCCGGAATGGCGGAATCGCGAGAACGGTGCGCGCCTCGCTGGGTGTCCCTAGGGGTGCGGGTCTGCTCATGGCGACCAGCGTAGCGACGGGTGCGAATCATGCAACGCTTACGGAATGCCCATTATTGGCATTTCTGGACATCTTCTCCCGGGGCCTCAGGATGAAAAGGACGTTCGTCCTGATCAGGAAGGGGAGGACCCGGGAAGGTCCTCCCCCTGGAATGCCTGTCACGCTTTTTTCGCGGTGCTTTTCGTGGTCTTCCGCGTGGTGGTGCGGGACGTGGTCTTCTTCGCGGGCGCTTTAGCCCGCCGCTCCGCCAGCAGTTCCGCGGCGCGCTCCGGGGTCAGCGACTCCACGTCGTCCCCCTTGCGCAAGGAGGCGTTGCTCTCCCCGTCGGTGACGTAGGGGCCGAACCGACCTTCTTTGATCACCATGGGCTTGCCGGTGACGGGGTCCGGGCCGAGTTCCCGCAGCGGCGGCGCCGCGGCCCGGGTGCGCCGCTTCTTCGGCTGGGCGAAAAGCTCCTTGGCTTCTTCGATCGTGACCGTGAACAGTTGCTCTTCGGTTTCCAGGGAGCGGCTTTCGCTGCCTTTCTTCAAGTAGGGGCCGAACCGGCCGTTCTGCGCGGTCACCTGCTCCCCGTCGATCTCCCCGACGACGCGGGGCAGGGAGAGCAGCTTCAACGCGTCCTCGAGGGTGATCGTCTCCAACGACATGGACTTCAGCAGGGACGCGGTGCGCGGCTTGGGGGCAGCGGTCTTCTTCCGCCCCTTCGGCTTCGCCTCCTCGGCCTCAGCTTCGGTCTCTTCGATGACCTCGGTGACATAGGGGCCGAACCGGCCGTTCTTCGCCACAATGGTGCGCCCCGTCTCCGGGTCCTTGCCGAGTTCCCGGTCCCCGTTGGGCTGGGCAAACAGTTCTTCGGCCCGCTCCTTGGTGAGCTCGTCCGGGGCGAGGTCGTCGGGTACGTTCACCCGCTGGCCGTTGCGTTCCAGGTAGGGGCCGTAGCGGCCGACCCGCAGCACGATGTCGCTGTCCGGCAGCGGGAACGAGCTGATCTCCTTGGGGTCGATGTCCCCCAGGTGCTCGTTGACGAGTTCTTTGAGGCCGATCTGTCCGTCAGCGCCGAAGTAGAACCGGCGCAGCCACGGCACCCGTTCCGCTTCCCCGCGGGCAATCGCGTCGAGCACGTCTTCCATGCGCGCGGTGAAGTCGTAGTCGACCAGGTGGCTGAAGTGCCGCTCCAGCAACTGGACCACGGCGAACGCCAGGAAGGACGGCACAAGCGCGGAGCCCTTCTTGAACACGTAGCCGCGTTCCAGGATGGTGCCGATGATGGTGGCGTAGGTGGAGGGGCGGCCGATTTCGCGCTCTTCCAGTTCTTTGACTAGGGACGCCTCGGTGTAGCGGGCGGGCGGCCGGGTGCTGTGTCCTTCCGCGTCGACGCTTTGGGCGTGCAGCGGGTCTCCTTCGGTGAGCGGTGGCAGCCGCCGTTCCCGGTCGTCGAGTTCGGCCTGCGGGTCGTCGGTGCCTTCCACGTAGGCTTTGAGGAAGCCGTGGAAGGTGATGATCTTCCCGGTGGCGGAGAATTCGACCTGTTCGCCAGCGGTGGAGGTCCCTGCGACGCGGACGCTCACCGATTCGCCGACCGCATCCTTCATCTGGGAGGCGATCGTGCGTTTCCAGATGAGTTCGTAGAGGCGGAGCTCCACCCCGCTCAGCCCGGTCTCCGCGGGGGTGCGGAAAGTGTCGCCGGCCGGGCGGATCGCCTCGTGGGCTTCCTGGGCGTTTTTGACTTTGCTGGTGTAGGTGCGGGGCTTGTCCGGCAGGTAGTTGTCGCCGTACAGGCGGGCGACTTGGGCGCGGGCCGCGGCGATAGCGCTCTCCGACAGGGTGGTGCTGTCGGTGCGCATGTAGGTGATGTAGCCGTTCTCGTACAGCCGCTGCGCCACCTGCATGGTCTGCTTGGCGGACAGGCCCAGCTTGCGGGAGGCCTCCTGCTGCAGGGTGGTGGTGCGGAACGGCGCGTACGGCGACCGCCGGTAGGGTTTCCGCTCCACGGAACGCACCGTGTACTGGGCTCCGGCCAGGCGTTCCGCGAGTCCGCGCGCCGTCTCCTCGTCCAAGTGCCGCACCCCCTTGGGGGAGCGCAGCACGCCTTGGGAGGTGAAGTCGCGGCCTTGGGCGACCCGGTCGCCGTCCACGGTGGCCAGGGTGGCCGGGAAGGTCGTGGGGTCGGCCCCGTCTGTCCCGGTGAGGACAGCGAAGACAGCTTTGAGGCCCCAGTATTCGGCCGGGGTGAACGCGATCCGTTCGCGTTCCCGTTCAACCACGAGACGGGTCGCCACGGACTGCACTCGCCCTGCCGACAGGCTGGGCATGACCTTCTTCCACAGCACCGGGGAGACCTCGTAGCCGTAGAGCCGGTCGAGGATGCGGCGGGTCTCCTGGGCGTCGACCAGGCGCAGGTTGAGGTCGCGGGTGTGTTGGGCCGCGTGGCGGATGGCTTCCTTGGTGATCTCGTTGAACACCATGCGCTTGACCGGGATCGTGGGTTTGAGTTCCTCGCGCAGGTGCCAGGCGATCGCTTCGCCTTCGCGGTCCTCGTCGGTGGCCAGGTACAGTTCGTCAGCTTCGGCCAGCAGTTCTTTGAGCCTCTTGACTTGGGCTTTCTTGTCGGCGTTGACCACGTAGAGAGGCTCAAAGTCGCGGTCGACGTTCACTCCGAGGCGCGCCCACGGCTCGTCCTTGTAGCGTGCCGGGATCTCCGCGGCCTTGTTTGGCAGATCCCGGATGTGGCCGATGCTGGACTCCACGATGTAGCCGGGGCCGAGGTAGCCCGCGATCGTCTTCGCCTTGGCGGGCGACTCGACGATGACGAGTTTGTTTCCTCCGCCCCGTACGGTGTCCTTCACGCCGTCTCCGGCACTGCCCTTCTTGGGTGGCACGTCTTCCCCTACGTCTCGCCTCGCGTTCGCGCGTCCACTCCGCAACGCGCGGGTCGGTTGCCCAAACTTTGACGGTAACCGACGCCGCTTGGTGCCTTTCGCACATCCGGACCGACGTGATGGGCCCGCGGTCCGGGTATCTCCCACTATGGGAGAGACACTGTCCCTCAGTTCGTCCGGGTAACGCTCTGGCGCAACACCCGTCAGCAGTCGCAGAATAAACGCAATGCTTGAGTACGAATACCAGGAACTCCGCTTTCCACGCGGCACTTCGCGGAGCGCGGCCCGTCAGGCCCTCACTGATCACGCCGAATACGGACGGTGGGAGCTGGCCCGAGTACGTGTGTACATGGACGGCAGCCGCCGTGTCACCTTACGGCGCCGGATCATCCGACAACCCAGACTAGTGTGATTTCAGACACAAACATAGCGAGGCATGTCCGTGTCCTTTGAACGGCGCGGAGGAAATGCCCTCGTCGCAGGACAGACTGGAGAAGTCTGGCCTGCAGACCACGGCGCGGGTGCGGGGTCTCCGCCGTCGACGGTCCGCTGCCGTCACCGGAACAGGTTCGGCCGGTCTGCGCGGCCAAGACCGTACCCGACGTAGATCGCGACCCCACCGAGCAGGATCGTGGCGACCCCCGCGGTGAGCAGCGGGGAGTCCTGAGATCCGACCGTGGTCAGCGCATACGAGGCGACTTCGGGGGCTGCAGGGCGGTCAAGCGGTTCCGGCAGTCGGGGGATTTCTGCGAGACGCAGCGGAGGGATCTCCTCAGGCTCCGGGCTCGCGGCATGCCAGGTGTCGTTGTTGCGGGGAATGTTCGCTTCGAGGACGGGGGCGATTCCGGGCTCCGCAGCGGACACCGGTTCTGCCTCGGCCTCGCGGGAGGGGGCTTCCACCGGTTCCGGTGTCTCCTCGGTTTCCTGGGGCGGCGTGATGGCGTGGACTTCGACGATCTGCGGCAGGTTTGCTAGCGGGCAGTGCGCTTCGGCTCGGCACCGGTCCGGGGCCGCGTCTGCTTCGGCGGGTGCGGGCTGTTCTGCAGCGGGGGCGGCTGGCGTGGTTGCGGTCGCGCACACTGTGGAGCGCTGCACGAGCGTGAGAGAGGTGTCGCAGACGTTGAGCGTGGTGTCGATCAGGGGGGTCCACTTTACGTTGAGGAGCGCGTCGTGGTCGTCTCCGACCGTGTCGGCATACGCTGCCGGGCTGGCCGCGACAAAGCCCGCGGCGATGAGGGCGGCGAGCGTGGTGTTCCGCACGGGTGCGTGCATGCGTGTTCTCCCTCTGGACAAGTCTCTGGTGTCTACGGACGCGGCGGTGCGGGTTATGTGAGGGTTGGGGAGCCGTCGGCGGGTGTGCGCCGGTCGGGTTGGGCCGCGTTCCGACTGGCCGGGTGGGGAGTACCTCGACGTCGTTGTCGCCTCGATAGGGGAGCTGTCCCGTGGACCGGGAAGTGCCGGGGCGGCTTCTGGGGTGCCGCGGCGGGGGTTTGCGTCGCCCGGTCCGGGTGCCGATGCCGCCACCATCGGCCGACGCTGTGCGGGCTTCCCGGGAGTGTGCGGCTGCCCCGCACTGGTGGGAAGCCACCGCGGAACAGGGTGGCACCGCCACCCCGCAGCGGGGCAGCGGTAGTCGTGGGGGCCACGGCCAGCGCAGCCTTCGCTTTCCACTCGGTGGGGAAGGCAGATCGGGCGGGGTCCGCCCCGAATCTGACGCCCAACCCGTCGCGGGCCGGGATGTGAGCGGAAGCGGGAGGGGCAGCACCGCAGACCGGACGGCCAGCGGCGTCCTGTCGCTCGCGTTCCGAGCACACCATGGACCAACCCCTCAGTGACTCCGGCTGAGCAGGACTAATCCCACGACTGTCGCGGAGATTCAGCTCTCCGAAACGCAAAGCAACGGTAGCACCAAGTAAGCAGTCCGTCTCGATGTGAAACCAGGCGTGTCTAGGGTGAACCGTCCCGAAACCACCCCGAAGCGGTCCCGGGACGGCAAGGCGTTGCTCAGGCCAGGTCGAAGAAACGGTCGAGGACCCGTACCCCGAACTGCAGGGCGTCGACGGGGACCCGTTCGTCTACCCCGTGGAACATGCCCGCGAAGTCCAATCCCGGGGGCAGCCGCAGCGGCACAAACCCGAAGTTGCGGATACCGAGCCGCATGAACGCCTTGGCGTCGGTGCCGCCGGACATGCAGTACGGCACGGCCTTGGCTCCTGCGTCTTCGGCCTGCAGCGCCTGGGTCATGGCGGTGACGATGCCGCCGGTGAACTCGGTCTGCACGGCAGGCAGGTACTGGATGAATTCGCGGGTGACCTTGGGGCCGAGCAGTCGGTCGATCTCCGCGAAGAACTCCTTTTCCAACCCGGGGAGGAAACGCCCGTCCACTTGTGCGGTGGCCGTTCCGGGGATGACGTTGGCCTTGTAGCCTCCGGCCAGAACGGTGGGGTTCACCGAGTTGCGCAGGGTCGCGCCCACCATGCTCGCGGCCGGGCCCAGCTGGGCCACGGTGGCTTCCACGTCGTCTTCGCGGAACTCGATACCGAACTCGGCGCACACTTCTTCGAGGAAGGTGCGTACTGCCGGGGTGAGCCGGACCGGGAACTTGTGCTGGCCCAGCCGGGCCACGGCGGCAGCGAGTTCGGTGATCGCGTTGTCGTTGTTCACCATCGACCCGTGCCCTGCCGTGCCCCGCGCGGTCAGCCGCATCCACGCGAGGCCTTTTTCTGCGGTTTCGATCAGGTACAGCCGCCGGTTCTCGTTGACGGTGATGCTGAACCCGCCGACTTCGCTGATCGCCTCGGTGCAGTCGGCGAACAGGTCGGGATGCTTTTCCACCAGCCAGTGGGCGCCGTGGGTCCCTCCGGCTTCCTCGTCGGCGAGGAAGGCGAGCACGATGTCCCGCGGAGGGCGGCGTCCTTCCCGCATCCGCTGCCGGACTACTGCGAGCACCATCGCGTCCATGTCTTTCATGTCGATGGCGCCCCGGCCCCACACGCATCCGTCGGCGACCTCCCCGGAGAAGGGGTGGTGGGTCCAGTCGGCGGGGTCCGCGGGAACCACGTCGAGGTGTCCTTGCACAAGGAGCGGCGGCCGGGACGGATCAGTTCCTTCGATCCGCGCCACCACGCTGCTGCGCTTGGGGTGGGATTCGTAGATCGTTGCTTCCAGGCCGACTTCGTCGAGTTTGGCGGCCACGTATTCGGCGGCTTCGCGTTCCCCCGGCCCGGAGTGGTCCCCGTAGTTGGAGGTATCGATCGCGATGAGCTCTCGGCACAGGTCGACGACCTCGGTTTCGGCCGTGCTCATCCCTTCCCTGTCCGTCATGGGTCGCACACCATCCTTTGTTGCGTTGATTCCTGCCCCCATGGTCCCGGTTCTGAGCAGTCCTGTGCTGCTTCTCGACGGATGAGGTCTCCGTTGTCGGCTAAGCTGCCGATCCGAGGCAGGGTTTATTGGCGTACGGGCCACCCCAGAGTTTTGATATGGTTGTCTTTGTCAGGCGGTGGTCCGCCAAGGAGCACCCCAGGTCCGGGTGGCGGAATAGGTAGACGCGCTAGCTTGAGGTGCTAGTGCCCGTTATAGGGCATGGGGGTTCAAGTCCCCCCTCGGACACGGACCTGAATCGACAAAGTCCTGGTTGCTGGCAGCAGCGGCCAGGACTTTTCGTTGTGTGGGCAGTCAGGCCAACGCTGGGCCGGGTTCGGCGTAGGCTTCCGCGGTGCAGAGGGCTGTGCCTGGAAGCGGCGAGTGCGTCTCTGTTCCAAGATTGCTTCGGACCTTGGCAGATACCGGGCTGGCGTTCCTGTTCGCCGCGGTGTGATTTTCCTCGACTGGTTCCAGAGCTCTCGGCGGTTGGTGGCCTGGGAAAGCCGGCAGCGGGGCCAACCGGGCGTTGTCCGGCGCTGCGGCGATAGCCCCCGGCAGAGGTGTCTCCGCCTGGCCATCTGCCGGGTAGTGATCGAAATTCTTGGGCGCAGACCCCCGGCTTCAGCCGTGGGGTTAGCCCATCCCTCTCGATCCTCAGACATTAGATAGATCCAAGCTGTATACTGTTCGGGTGGCTGTAACACTGCGGTCGAACA
>NZ_PITY01000032.1:0-2837 GCF_017577275.1 Thermobifida sp. | reverse complement strand
GGCCAGGGTGTGTTCTTACTGGATGAAGCGCTGGGCCTGGAGTCCCGGCAGCGACTGTCGCCGCGGCTAGAGGCACTGTGCCGGCGGCTAGCGACGGAGATGCCGTATCACCGGGCGGCGGCGGTCCTGCGGGAGTTGACGGCGGGGCAGGCACCGGCGCGGGCGATGACGGTGTGGCGGGCGGCGGCAGGCGGGGGGGGCCGGGGCGGGCCCCCCCCAGGTGGACCGGAGCGCCCGCCATGAGCAGTGTGGTCGCGTGCAGGTGCCGCAGGTCGTGTAGCCGAGCAGGCGGAAGAGGGACGGCCGGAGCCGGACGGTCGGTCGGAGCGTTGTGCATCCTGATGAAGGTACGGAACAGCCCGGTCACCGTGTCCGGGTAGACCGGCTCACCCCACGCCGTGGTGAACACGTAGCCGTCGGGATCGCCGCGCCACTCCTCACCCGCAGTCTCGGCCTCCTCACACTGCCGAACACGGTGCGCGCGCAGCACCCCCGCCGTCTCGGTGTCGATGGTCACCACCCGGGACCGGCCGCTCTTGGTCGTGCCTTCCACCCGGACCCCGCCGACCACCGCCGTGGACCCGGTGATGGTGATGCGCCCGCCGTCGAGATCGACGTCAGGCCACCGCAGGTGCAGCAGCTCACCCCGACGCGCCCCGGTGTAGGCCGCCAGGTGGAAGAACGCGAACAGGCGATGCCCGCGCGCCACTTCCAGGAAGGCCCGCAGTTGCGCCTTGGTCCAGACGTCGCCCACCTCCCGGTAGACGTCCCGGGGCCGCTTGGCCCGCTCCACGGGGTTGCTGGGGAGGAGCTGTTCAATCTCCACGGCGTCGCGGAACGCCTTGCGCAGCACGGCATGCAGGTGGGTTACCGTGCTCACCGCCAGCGGACGGCCGCCCTTGCCACCGCGAGCCCGCAGGTCCCGGTAGAGCCTGGTGAACGTGGATGGCCGCAGCGCCTGGACCTTCACCGACCCGATGCGCGGCAGCACGTACAGCCGGATGCAGTTGCGGTAGTCGTCGAGCGTGCGCGGCTTGACCTCCATCGCGTGCCCGTCCAGCCAGTCAGCGAGGTAGTCCGCCACGGTCAGGTCAGAGCGTTCGATGTACTCGCCGCGGCGCGCCTTGACCCGTGCTTCGTCACGGGCGGCCTTGGCTTCGTCCTCGGTGGCGAAGCCGCCGACCCACTTGGGTTTGCTCACCCCGGTTTCCGGGTCGGGTACGCGGATGACGTAGGACCAGGTCTTGCCGCGTTTCATCACGCCGTCGCGGAGCTTGCCCATCAGGCCGCCTCCTGTTGGGTGAGGAGGCCGGAGACGTAGTCGTTCAGCGCCGAGAGCCGCCGATGCGCAGCGAGCGCACCGCCCCGGAGGCGAGCAGTTCGTAGAGCTTGCTTCGGGAGATCGCCAGCACGCGCGCGGCTTCGGGAACGGTCAGGAGGAGACGCGGGGGGTTGGTCATGCTGCCCTCTGTTCAGTTGCCGAAAGAGTGGTCTGTTGTGCCGCCTGGAGTGCCGCGCGGCGTTTCAACGTCTCGCCAACGGCCCGTAACAGGCGGTGCTCACGAGGTGGCACGTCCGGGTCGGTGGGTCGGGCCAGTTCCCAGGCGATACGGTCACCGCCGCCGCCGAGTGCGCGCAGGGGGAAGGCGGCGGGTTGCGCGTCCTCCCGGGCGTGGCCGGGGTTGTCCGGATCGACGCCGAGCGTGCGCAGGACCCAGGCGAGACGGTCGGCCTTGTGGTCGGCCAGGGTCTTGCCGGACCACTTGCGCGAGACCAGGACGCGCCGGCCCGCATAGCCCAGGTGCTCACGCCGGTGCGCCTTGGAGGTGCAGAAGCCCGGCCGCAGTCCGGCTTTGGCGTCTTTGGGTTGGATGCCGTGGCGCAGCCAGTTCGCGCACCGAGGCGAGCACGGCTCGAACCGCAGGGCGTCGAGGAGCCGGTCCACGTGCTGTTCCTGGGCCACCGTCTCGACGGCGTGGCATTCGGCGATGTCCTTGGTCAGGTACTTGGCCAGGTAGCGGACGCACCGGTCAGCGTCCGCAGAGCCCGCGAGCACGCCTTTGGCGTCGACCTGGGGGCCGAAGCGGACCACGTGCAGCGGCTGCGCGTCCGGATCAGCATCCAGGCGGTCGAGGGCTTGGTCCCAGGTGGGCAGGACTTCCCCCGTGGCCGGGTCGAGGTAGGAGCCGGTTGCTTCGTCCCAGATGGGCAGGTGGTCGCCGTCGAAGACCACCCGATCGGTCGAGGGCCACCACACCTGGTGGTAGGTCGCCGCCGCGATCTGCCGCAACTCCGCACGCGGGATGGTGCCGCGGATCGCCATGTGCAGATGCGGAGCAAGACGCCGCTGTGGTTCCACGGTGGCGAAGTACTGCACCTCGAATCCCGCCACCCGGCGGAGGTTCTGGACGAACCGGTCCACCAGCTTGGAAAAGTGCAGTGCGTCGCGTGCGGCCCGCCGGTAGTCGTAGGAGGCCGGGTCCACCGGTGTGCCGTCGGAGCGCACCCGCCCGTAGGAGTCACAGGTCAGCGTGACAAACAGCGACGGCCGAAACACCCTGCCCGACTCCGGGTCGGTGAAGGCCCGGCCCACGGTGCGCCGCACCATCGGACGCTTGGGCAACTCCGGGGCATCCTGCCGCCGCCGGGTCGAGCGCACCCGCCGAGACCGAGCCCTAGCCGCCGAGGAAGCGGGAGCGACCCGGCCGCGTAGCCCCGAGGCAGCGATCTCCTCATCCAGATCAGCAACGGCTTGGTCCAACTCCGCCAGGGCCTCGGGGTCAGCGCCGCGAGCGGCCAGCCGGTCGCGTTCAGCCGTGACCACGGCCCGCCGTTCC